>SLBH01000002.1 GCA_007126415.1 Spirochaetales bacterium | reverse complement strand
TACGAGGTCTGCGGTAGCGTGACGGTCTGCGTAATGCGATAGTCCTCCTGGGCGCCGGCTGAAAGCCCAACCGCCATGAGGACCGCGAGAACCAGCAACACCCGTTTCAACGCTTTCGCCTCCGAAAGAACTCGACCAGGCGCGCCGCCGGGTCATCATCGGTTCGCACCTCGAGCGTCGCGATCCCGCGACGGCGACACTCGCGAACCCATTGCCGACGCTGCACTTCCCAGAAGTCACGGTACTGCCGCCGGAAATGCTTCGAGGCGCCGCCGGCGAGGATCGTCGATCCGGTTTCCGGATCTTCGAGCCGGAGCATTCCGGTCGCGGGGTAGACGTCGTCGATCGGATCGGTTATGCGCACCGCGATTACATCGTGACGCTTCGCGAGCATACTCAGCTCGCGATAGTAGCCCGCGGTCTTAAAGTCCGACAACACCACGCAGACCCCGCGCCGCTTCTGTGTCTCAACGGCGGTGCGCAGTGCCGCCGACATATCCGACCCGGTCCCCCGCGGACGAAAGGTCAGCATATCCTGCAGCAGGCGCAGGGCGTGCTTCTTCCCCTTCATCGGCGGCACCCAGTTCTCTATGCGGTCGGTAAAAAACAGCGCGCCGACGCGGTCGTTGTTCTGCACCGCAGCAAAGGTCAACAGAGCAAACAGCAGCCGCTCCACTTCCGGGCGCCCCTCGGCAGTCCCGCCGCTTCGCAGCGAGGCCGAGAGGTCGACGATGAGAAACAGTGTGAGCTCTCGCTCCTCGCGGAAGGTCTTGGTGTAGGCCGCCCCGAGTCGTGAGCTCACGTTCCAATCGATCAGGCGCGCATCGTCACCATCGACGTACTCGCGCACCTCGTCGAACTCTATACCGGGGCCTTTGAATACCGAACGATAGTTTCCTGCAAGCAGGTCCTCGACCAGTTTCGTAGAGATCAGTTGTAGCCTACGGGCGTTAGACAAGTAGCGCGATCGGTCTCGCTTCGGCATATCTTCCGCTATGGTACAGGAACGCTTTGCAGCATACTGTCGATGATATCGTCCGGAGTGAGCTCTTCGCTCTCTGCTTCGTACGAGAGAATCACGCGGTGTCGAAGAACCTCCGGTGCAACCGCCTTCACATCCTCCGGCACCACAAACCCGCGGCTCTCGAGCAGCGCGTGTACTTTTGCACACCGATACAGGTAAATCGTGGCCCGCGGAGAAGCGCCGAACTCAATGTAGCGCGCGTACGAGTTGATACTGCGGTTGTCGAGACGCGAGGCGGTAACCAACGAAACGATGTACTCCTCGATTCGCTCGTCGACACTCACCGAGGCGGCGATCTCGCGCAGCCGTTTGATCTCGGACTTAAACAGCACCGGTTTGAGCGCGATATTCTGCGGAACGCCTACCCGCCTCAGAATACTCAACTCTTCTTCCGGGCTGGGATAGTCGATCGAGAGTTTCAGCAGAAAACGGTCGAGCTGAGCCTCCGGCAGCGGATAGGTTCCTTCTTGCTCGATAGGATTCTGCGTTGCCATGACGAAAAACGGCTCGTTCAGCTGATAGGTGGTATCTCCGATCGTGACCTGCCGTTCCTCCATCGCTTGCAGCATCGCCGACTGCACCTTTGCCGGTGCGCGGTTGATCTCGTCGGCGAGGATGACGTTCGAGAAGATCGGGCCTTTGCGCGGGACAAACTCGCCGGTCTGTTGTCGGTATATCAAGGTCCCGATCAGGTCTGCCGGGAGCAGATCCGGGGTGAACTGAATACGCTTGAACTCGGCATCTACTACCTCGGCGAGCGTTTTGATCGCGAGCGTTTTCGCAAGGCCCGGAACTCCTTCGAGCAGCACGTGTCCCCCGGCGAGAATGCCCATCAGCATCCCGCCGACCATATCGTGTTGACCGACCACTCGGCGCGCGATCTCGTCCCTGGCGTTCTTTATGATAGTTCCCGCTTCTTTGATGTCCCAATCGAAACGCGTTCCCTGAGGCTCAGCGGATCTGTCCATACTTTCTCACTCCAATATCTTTCTAGCTACGGTAATCGGCATTCTCGCGGACGTATTCATACGATAGGTCGGACCCCAGCACCTCGGCGCGAAACGCGCCGACACCACACGAGACCGTGATCTCTACGCTTCGATCGTGCTCAGGATACCCAAGCGCCTGGGTGCTCTGAGCGTTGCGCTTGAGATACTCCGACAAGCGGCGCTCCTTCGCGGCATCCAATCGAAACCGCCCGTCCGCCAGCACCTGCTCTCCGGCGATGAAGATCGAGAGACGTCCCGGGTCGAGCTCTATATCGTTAGTTCCGGCGCAATCGCCGAGCGCAGCAAAGATGCGTCCGACATTCGGATCGTTTCCATAGATCGCGGCTTTTACTAGAGGAGAGTTTATCACGGCTTTCCCGAGAATCACCGCCTCGGACTCATCGCGCGCCTGTTCCACCGACACACGCATCACATGACCGGTGCCCTCACCGTTTCGCACGATATCCTCAGCAAGTCCACACCCCAGCTCAATCATCGCAGCCCGCAACTCGCTTTCGGGAGGTGCGGCGTGGCGACCCGAGGCCATCATCAGCGCCATATCGCTGGTGCTCTGGTCCCCATCGACCGAGATGCGGTTGAAGCTCAGATCGCAAGTTTCCCGCAACAACGCTTGAAGCGTCGAGCGTGGTATCGAGAGATCGGTGAAGAAGAACGCAAGCATCGTCGCCATGTTGGGCTCGATCATTCCGGCACCTTTGGCGATCGCGACGACGCGTCCGTTACCGAGCTCAACCGACCGAAGCTTCGCGAAGGCGTCGGTTGTCATGATCGCCTGCGCCACCGGCAGCAACGAGGTCCGTTGTAAGCCCTCGCAGAGCTCAGGAATTGCTGCGCTCATCTCGGCTACCGGCAAGGACCACCCGATCACCCCGGTTGAGGCCGGTAACAGGTGCTCCGGCGCGATCCCGAGCTGCCGGCCGAGCCCCGCAAGGACCGTTTCGGCATCTGCCGCGCCGTTCGGTGCACCGACGTTCGCAACCTTGTTGTTTATGAGTAACGCCTGAACCCGACTGCCCTGCAAGCGCTCCCGAGCGATGATCACCGGCGTTCCGGGGAAGCGGTTTCGAGTGAACACACCGGCATACGAGCTGAGCGGTTCATCGGCCACCACCGTCGCGAGACGCATAGACATGGGCGTCTCGAGCCCCATCTCCGAGGCGGTGAACCGCAGCTGCGCCACGGCTGAACGAAACCCCTCCGGCAACGCGGCCCGGCACTCGAGCGACTTAAGGTACTCGCCTTCATTGCTAAACTGAGCCATTGTGGTAGTTATAGTACGTCCGTTCCCTGATGACAACCGCGCAGAAAGCCGGTAGGGAGCCGGCCGCCTCAGCGCGAGAGGATACGCTCGAGGCGCTCGATCAAGGCGGTGTGCCGACGATTAGGTGGCGGCAGACTCAGCAACTGCGGTTGTGGGGAGCCGAGCACGGACGAGACGTCGCGGTCCGGCTCGGGCTGAATCTGTCGCAGAATGTTCGGATCGCCGCCGAACTCCTGCGTAAGAACCTGTATATCGTCCTCGCGTAGCGGAACCTGGTGAAATAAGACCAGATAGCGCGCCATGCGATGAACCGCGTCGGCCTGCGAATCCTGGATCTCGCGCACCGAGGCTCGCGCCCAGTCTATACGGTACTCGGTTGCAAGGCTGAGATCGGCGGATGCGAGATCCGGCGCCGGCGAGTTCTCGATCGCGTCCTGGACATAAGCTCGATTCAGATGCAGATAGCGGTCGAGCTCGAGCGCGATCTCGACCCCGAGCTGTTTACACGCGCGCGCCAGCCGCTGCGAGATCTGGCCCGGCGCTGCGGTGATCGTTACCGCCCGCACGCGTCTGAGATACAGGCGGAAGGCCTGCTCGAGGTTCAGCGCAACAGCATGACGCTCGCTCGGCTCGAGCTGAATCGAGCGCGGAACAATGCGGATTCCGCTGCCGATGCTGCCCGGGCGGAGGATCTTGAGCGTGAACTCGCTGCGATTGCGCAAGAGCGAGCGACTATAGCGGCTCTCGGCCGACTGCAGATACGTGTAGCTGCGCTCGACCTGCTGATTCGCCCGGTACATCTGGCGATAGAGGCGTACTACCGATCGGAACTGCTCGAGCAGCCGTAGCGTTTCTACGCGCTCTTCAGTTGAGGGCGCGCGCTCCGAGGAGCGCCGTGAAAGCTCGGTATAGAGACTCTCGATCGCCCGATAGACGTTGTCGGCCAGCTCTCCTACCGAGGTCAGCGACGGAATCGTCGCGGCCACGCGTTGCACCTCGGCTGAGTCGTTGAGCGTCTCGGCAAGCAAGCGCAAGCGACTGTTGCGCATGAACACCGCGCGACGATACTCGTAGCGGGTCCGGTCCACCTGCACCGCGGTATCGCGAAACAACGTAGACCCGGAGTAGTGCAGGCGAAATAGCGGTATCTCGCGCCCGCTGAGCATCTCGAACAGGAGCGTCAGCATCTCCTCCACATCGCCGTAGCCCATGTAGGTGTAGTCGTCGTTCTCACCCGCGAACAGGGTGCGCTCGATGAACCCTTCGACCCGTGCGCGCCCCTCGGCCTTGGTAGGCGCACCGCCGCGAAAACGCTCGGCCATCAGCTCCGCGACGCGCGGCGAGTTTTGCTCGAGTATATGAAGCGCCTGCGACAGCTCGTCCTCTACCGCGTGTTGCATATCCGAGATACGCACCTGCAACCCGGTCCGCCGCAACACCTCGATTGCGCGAACCGCCTGCGCAAGACGTGTGCTATGGGTGAGATCGTACACCGCCAGCTGCACCCCCTCTATCGAGGCGTCGGGACTCGCAAGCAGATAATGCGCCGACAGCACCGTTCTGTTCGTTTCGTCGTAGGTCTCGAGTAGGCGGTTTCGCATCTGCACCACCAAATCGGGCACCTGACCCAGGACCTCGCGCACCGCCGCCTCGGCCGCCTCAACGTTGTGGCCTCGCACCACGTGGTAGCCGATGCGCATCACGATCGCCAGGAAACCCGCGATCACGGTGTAGATCGCGAAATAGATGATCAGGTTCGGCGGAGGCGGTTGTCCGTAGCTGATATAGTAGCCGCCGGTTAGCGCGAAATACGTGACCGGCCCGGCGGTCCAGGCCAGACCCAGAGCGGTGCGCCCCCATGACTCTTTGCGAATCGCTTGCCTAACGCGCTTCGAAAGATCGCGACTCCTCGCTCGGAGCCAGTTATCCTCGTTTCCATAGCTGCGTTCCAATCCGCGAGGGCCTCCATCGGTAGTGATTGCGTGCAGTATATTCAGCAGACAGCAGCCGAGGCAAGCGGCTGTTACGTATTCACTGTTGCAGATTCACCCGGAAACTCGCGGCGCGCCGTTTCGCCCGCGCGCCGTGAGTCCGGGGAGTGGCCTTTGCTTAGACCTTCGCTCAGGCCTTCGAGAGCGCTTCGTCGAGGTCGGCGAGGATATCGTCTATGTGCTCGATCCCGATCGAGAGACGCACAAGCCCCGGATCAACATCGGCCTGACGTTGCTGCTCCTCGCTGAGCTGCGAATGCGTGGTGCTACCGGGGTGAATCGCGAGACTCTTGGCATCTCCCACGTTAGCGACGTGCGAGAACAGCTCGAGACTGTTGATGAAGCGCTCACCGGCGGCGCGCCCGCCCTTGATCCCAAACACCACCATACCGCCGTATCCGTTCTTGAGGTACTTCGCGGCGTTGGCGTGTGCCGGGTGGTCGCTGCGTCCCGGATAGCGTACCCACTCAACCTTGGGGTGTTTCGCGAGATACTCCGCCACCGCGGCGGCGTTCTCGCAGTGCCGCTCCATGCGCAACGGCAGCGTCTCGATGCCCTGCAGAAACATCCAGGCGTTGTCGGGCGATATCGCGGCGCCGAGATTACGAAGCGGCACGAGCCGCATCCGCAGGATATAGGCGAGCGGCTGCAGTTCCCCGAGATCATGAGCGAAGCGTATACCGTGGTAGCTATCCTCGGGCTCGTTCATCAGCGCGAACTTCGGATCGCTCCAACCGAAGCGCCCCGAGTCCACCACGATGCCGCCGATACCGGTGCCGTGCCCGCCGAGCCACTTCGTCAGCGAGTACACCGTAATATCGACTCCATGATCCATGGGACGAAGCAGCGCCGGCGTCGTGAAGGTGGCGTCGGCTATCAGCGGCAAATGCCGGCGATGCGCGATCTCGGCTATGGCCTCGAAATCCGGAACCGACAGCCCCGGGTTTCCGATCGTCTCGATAAAGACGGCCCGAGTCTTTTCGGTGATCGCCGATTCTATCTGCTGAAGATCGAGAGGGTCGACGAACCGCACGGTAATCCCGAACTGCGGCAGGATATTGTTGAACATGGTGTAGGTTCCGCCGTAGAGGTGACTCCCCGAAACGATCTCATCACCGGCGCGGCAGATGTTGATAATCGCGTAATACACCGCCGAGGTTCCCGACGCCAGCGCAAGCGCTCCGGCCCCGCCCTCGAGCGCGGTGACACGCTCCTCGAGTACCGCTTGAGTAGGATTCATGATGCGGGTGTAGATATATCCCAACTCTTTTAGAGCAAAAAGATTAGCTGCGTGCTCGGTATCCCGGAAGTTGTACGCGGTGGTGCGATGCACCGGTACCGCGCGACTTGGGTCGTGCTGGTCGGTGGTCTGTCCGGCGTGTAACGCCAGCGTGTTGAGCTTGTAATCTTGCATAGTGTTCCTCCTGCCTCTCGGGCCTATCGTGTTCGGTATAAACCGCTTCAGCCGGCCAGGTTATAGCCGGTGATCGGCGCTACTGCTCGAACAACCACGTGCTCAGGTAGCGTTCACCGGTGTCACAGATCACGGTTACGATTGTTTTGTCTTTCGAGCTCTCACGGCGCGCAACCTGCAGCGCCGCCCAGACGTTTGCCCCGGCCGAGACGCCGCACAAAATGCCTTCTTCCTTCGCAAGCCGACGCGAGGTCTCGGTAGCGTCCTCGACGCTCACGGTCATGATCTCGGACAGCAACTCGGTATCGAGCACCTCGGGGACAAAGCCGGCGCCGATCCCTTGAATCTTGTGCGGGCCCGGGCTCCCACCCGACAACACCGGCGAGGCGTCGGGCTCAACCGCAACCGCCTGAAGCTCAGGATTGTGCTTCCGCAGGCGTCGCGTAACTCCGGTAATAGTGCCGCCGGTTCCAACCCCGGCCACAAAGACATCGACCCGTCCTCCGGTATCGCGAAGGATCTCCTCGCCGGTGGTAGCTTCGTGGACCGCCGGGTTAGCAGGATTCTGAAACTGGCGCATCAGTACCGCAGCGGGAGTATTTCGCACTAACTCCTCGGCCTTTGTTACCGCACCGCTCATGCCCTCGGGCCCGGGAGTCAGGACCAGCTCGGCTCCGAGCGCCGATAGCAGACGACGACGCTCGATGCTCATGGTGTCGGGCATCGTAAGCATCACCCGGTACCCGCGCGCGGCTCCAAGGTACGCGAGCGCGATCCCGGTATTGCCGCTGGTTGCCTCAACGAGTGCTCCGCCGGGTTTTAACTCACCGGAGTCTTCCGCGGCGCGGATCATCGAAAGCCCGATTCGATCCTTGACACTGCCGAGTGGGTTGTGCGACTCGAGCTTCACGCACACCCGGCCGTTACAGCCCTGAGCGAGCCGTTGAAGCTCGAGCATCGGGGTGTCGCCCACCAGATCCGCAATTGATTGATGTACCGCCATACTGTAGGCTCCTTTCCGATCACAGATCGGCTTGATTCCTGATCGTCTCATTCGGTTCGTAGTTTGCTTCGTAGGTGCCTCATATTCGGTAACTCTCGCTCACCCGTCCCCGCTCCCATAGCGCCCACGCATCGGCGATCGTAACCGACCGCAAGTACGCCGCAACCCGCTCCCGCAGCCCGTTCCAGACCGGGTCGCTCTCGAGGCCGTTTTCAGCCGCGGCTTCGAACTCGCGTAGCGGTAGGCTTCCCAGCGCCGCGAGCACCTCGTACAACGTCAGCTCGGCGGGATCGCGTAAGAGTCGGTAGCCGCCGCCTTGCCCACGGACGCTCACGACGATCTCGGCGCGTTTCAGGCGCGCAAATATCGGCTCCAGATACTTGTCCGACACCTCTTCCCGCTCGGCGATCTCACGAAGCGAGAGGCGCCGGTCGGGGTATACCTCACTCAGAACCGCCAAGGCGCGAACCGCATAACGAGCACCCGCCCCTGGAATCACAATTACTCCTATCAACAAACAGGTTTATCTGCTTCAGTGTATTGAATCAGTTGTAACGTGTCCAGCCTCGCGCTATGGTAGGACTATGAATTTCAGCAGTTTCAAGTTACTTGCCGCGCTTATCGTGTTACTCGCAGCCGTTCAGTTTCCACTACTCGCGCGCGGCTCGAGCGAGCCGCCGTCGAGCGAGGGGGAGTTGAGCGAGGAGGAGCAGGACGAACAAGAGAAACACGAGAAGCAGGAGGAAGGCGTTCTCGCGCCTGATCCCGCCGTCCTGATCGAGACGCTCGAGAACGGGCTCACCTACTATATTCGCGAGAATACGGAACCCGAGAACCGCGCCTTCTTGCGGCTCGTGGTGGATGCGGGTTCCACGCTGGAGGACGAAGACCAACTCGGGCTCGCGCACTTCGTTGAGCATATGGCGTTTCTCGGCACCGAGGAGTTTGAGAAGGACGAGATCGTCGCGTACCTCGAGTCGCTCGGCATGCGGTTCGGCCCCGATGTTAACGCCTACACCGGCTTCGACGAGACGGTGTATATGCTGCAGATTCCGGCCGATGACCCCGAGAAGCTCGAGACCGGTCTTCACATACTGCAGCAGTGGGCGCACGCGGTAAGCTTTGAGCCCGAGCAGATAGAGTCCGAACGCGGCGTCATCCAGGAAGAGTGGCGCACGCGACTCGGCGCGGCGCAACGAATCCGAGACCGCCAACTACCGGTGTTGCTGCGCGACTCGCGCTACGCCGAGCGCCTGCCGATCGGTAAGCCCGAGGTTTTCATGGAGGCCGGGCGCGAGCAGTTGCTGCGCTTCTACAAGCAGTGGTACCGGCCGGAGCTCATGGCGGTGATCGCGGTCGGCGACTTCGAAGCCGATCGTATTGAAACACTGATTCAAGAGTATTTCGGGAGGATCGAGCCGCACTCCGAACGCAACCACGAGCGCCCCGAACGCACCCGCTACGAGGTTCCGAAACACGAAGAGACGCTGTATACCCTTGAGTCCGACCCCGAGGCCAACCAGACATCGGTAGCGATCTATAGCAAGTACGACCATGAACCGCTGCAAACCGAGCAGCAGTACCGCCGCCTGCTGGAAGATCGGCTGTTCGCGATCGCGATGAACAACCGCTTCAGCGAGATCGCACGCGAACCCGAGGCGCCGTTCCTGCGTGCGGCGGCCGGCCGCGGTCGGCTCGTGCGCCCGGTTGAGGCGCGTATCCTGCAAGCATCGGTTGAGGAGGACGCCGTTCTCAGCGGCTTTGAAGCGCTGGCAACCGAAGCTGAGCGCGCTCGCCGGCATGGGTTCGGCGAGGCCGAGCTCGAGCGCGCGCGCCGCGAGCTACGCCGCGCGATGCTCAACGCCTACAACGAACGCGAGAACACCCCTTCGAGCGTATTCGCCGCAGAGTACGCGCGGCACTTTCTTCAGCGTGAAGCGATCCCGGGCATAGAACGCGAATGGGAGCTCACCCGCAGGTTCTTGCCCGAGATCGGCGCCGAGGAGCTGCACGACCGCGCCGAAGCGTTCTTCCGCCGCGAAAACCGGGTAATCGCGGTGAGCGCGGCCGAGACCGAGGATCTTGCGATGCCGAGTGAAGCCGAGATCGAGACGGTGCTCGAGGAAGTTACGCTTCGCGATCTCGAGCCGCTTCTCGACGACGAGGAGCTCGATGAGCTCATGACCGCCGCCCCGGAGGCCGGGCGCATCCTCGAGGAGCGCGAGCTCGAAGCGGTGGAGGCGTACGAGTGGCGCCTCTCTAACGGCGTCACGGTGGTTGCAAAGCCGACCGAGTTCCGCAGCGATGAGGTGCGGCTGAAGGCGTTCCGATACGGCGGCGCCTCACTGGTTGAGGACGAGGATTACTACGCCGCCCGGTTCGGCCCGGATGTCGCGATAGCATCCGGTGTGGAACGCTTCACGCGCACCGAGCTCGATCGTGTGCTGGCGGGCCGCGACGTTTCGCTCGAGCCGTATATCGCCCGCTACGATCACGGGTTGGAGGGCCGTAGCTCGGTCGATGATCTCGAGCAGCTGTTTCAGCTTGTGCATCTGCAGCTCATGAGCCCGCGCCTCGATGACTCGGCGTTCGAGACCGTGATGCGACGCGAGCGCTCGAGGCTACGGAACCGTGAAGCACAACCAGACGCGGTATTCATCGACCGAGTACACGAAATCCTTTCAGCGGGTGATATTCGCCGCGCGCCGATTCCGCTCGAAGCGGTCGAGAACCTGAGCTTCACCCGTACGGCCGAGCTCTATCGAGAAATCCACACCGATCCCGCGGGGCTGAAGGTGTTTGTGGTGGGCGCGTTTGAGCCTGAACGACTGCGCCGCTATATAGAGACATATCTCGCCGGGATTCCGAGCACCGGCGAGACCCCGGAGCGCGTTCCGCGCCCGTCGCCGCTCCCGAGAGGCGTTGTCGAGGACAAAGTGCACAGCGGTAGCGACCCGGCGAGCCGCGTCGCGTTGGTCTTGACCGGCGATCACGAATGGTCGCGCGAGACAAACTACGCCTTTCGGAGCCTCACCGACGCGCTTCGACTCGAGCTGCGTGAAGTGATCCGCGAGCGCGAGAGCGGAACGTACAGCGTGGGCGTTTCAGGCTCGCTTGCGCAGTTTCCGAGCCCGCGCTACCAGTTCAGCGTGCTGTTTGGAACCAGCCCTGAGCGCGCCGAGGAACTCGGTGACCTGGTGCTGGAGGAGCTCCGAGTGTTCGCCGAGGAGGGGCCGTCGGACAGCCTAGTAGCACGGGTGCGTGAGACACAGCGACGCGATCACGAATCGGACCTACGCTCGAACCGCTTCTGGATCAACGCATTACGGAACAGCTATTACTATGAACACCCGGTAGAGCGGATTGTAGAGTACCCCGAGCTCGTCGACGGTCTGGACGCCGAGACGATTCAAGAGGCGGCGCGTCGCCATCTGGACCTCGAGAACTACGTCCGCGTTATTCTCTTTCCGGCGCCGAAGGAGTGATCGTAGAACGCGCCGTATAGGCACGGCATCACGAGCAGCGCGGTTACCGTGGAGAACAGCAACCCGAACACGATCGTGCTCGCCATCGGGCCCCAGACCACCGATTCGCCGAACAACCCGAGCGCGGTGGGAGCTAACCCGGCGATGGTTGTCAGCGAGGTGAGCACGATCGCGCGCAGCCGTGTCCTAGCCGCGCCGATCACCGCCTCGGCAACCTCCACACCGGCGGCACGGCGCTCATTGATGAAGCTCAACAGCACGATGCTGTCGTTCACCGCGATCCCGGCGAGCGCCACCCCGGCGTAGATAACGGTTGAGGACAGCGCCGTACGCGATACGAGCAGAAACGCGATCACACCCACGAACGCAAACGGCACCGAGAACAGAATCAGAAGCGGTTGCGAGTACGAGCGGAACTGCGTTCCAAGAATGGCGTAGATCAAGAACACCCCGACCAAAAACACCCGCAGAATATCGGCGAACACATTGAGAAGCTCCGCGAACTGACCGCCGACCGACAACTCGAGCCCCGGATACTGATCCGAGAGTTCCGAGTCCCAGAGATCGCGTATCACGCGATTGATCTCGCCGAGATTCTCGGTACTGAAGGCTTCAGCCTCCACCGTTACCTCACGCCGACCGTCTATTCGGCGAATCGCGGCGATACCCTCGGTGAGTTCCGAGGTGGCGACGCTCGAGAACGGCACGAGGCGCCCCTCGCGCCCGGGCTCCGGAATTCGTAGTTGCAGGATCTGCTCCACGGTGAGATCCGCGGGCCGTGCATACCGGACGCGAACATCGAGCTCCTCGTTACGCGTAAAGACCGAGCCTGCGACCACACCGTCGAACGCGCCGCGCACAAACTCACCGACCTCCTCAACGCTCAATCCGTAACGCGCGGCACTCGCGGGATCAACGAACACCCGAATCTCGGGCGTTCCACGATCGAGATTGTCCGAGATATTATAGAGTTCCGGGTACTCCGCGAGTCGTATCCGAAACGCCTCGGCGACCTCCCGAAGCTCATCGAGCTCGTCCCCAAACAACTGAAACGAGACCGGAGGGTCGGTAGGGGGGCCGCTCGGCTGCTTGCGGAACTCTACTGTTTCGGGTCCGGCAATTCCGGACGTCTCTCGCTCGATCTCGTCCATGATAGCGGCGATCGGTCGCTCACGCCCTTCATCTATCTCGGTGAGATCGACAGAGAGCTGCGCGATGTTGCTGCGCCGACTACCGGTATCGCCCCCACCGGCAAATCCGATTGCCGAGTTCACCGCCTTGACCTCGCCGTCGCCTACCCTCGGCAGGATATGGGTCTCGTACCGCTGTACGACCTCAGCGGTGCGGTCGAGCGAGGTACCCGGCGGCATCTCGATCTCGATATAGAACAGCGAGAAGTCCTCGGCGGCGAACAGGTCGGGCGGCACGCGCCCCGCCATACCAAACACACCGACCATCACGGCGAACATTACCGCGAGCGTCCGCCACTTGCGTCGATACAGGCAACGGAGAACGCGTTCAAACAGCTCTTCAAGCCTCACGAACACTCCGCGAGAGATCGTTCTGCCTTTCCCGGGCCAGTCGGCGAAGTGCGACGGCAGAAAGAGCGATGCCTCGAGCACCGAAGCCGCAAGCGCGATCGAGACCGTGATCGGCACTACCCGCAAGAAGCGGCCGATAACACCCGGTAAGAACGCGAGCGGCAGGAACGCCGCGATCGTCGTCGCGGTTGCGGCGATAACCGGAACGATCACCCGCTGTGCGCCCTGTATCGCCGCCTCGCGCCGCTCGAGCCCTTGTTGCTGCAGACGGTAGCTGTTCTCGACCGTCACGATCGCATGATCCACGATGAGGCCGAGCACGAGCACAAGCGCAAACAGCGTATTACTGTTGAGCGTCTCCCCGGAAGCCTCGAGCACCATGAAGGTAATAGCGAAGGTGAGCGGAATCCCGAGAGCCGTCATCAGGGCGTTGCGCAGCCCTAGAAACACGAACAGTATCAGTACCACCAGAACCAAGCCGAGAACTGCATTCGCGATCAAGACATCAAGGCTATTGCGAATCGGGATCGACTGGTCATTGAAGTAATCGACACCGATACCTTCCGGCAGCGAAGGCTCGTAGCGCCCGACCTCGCCACGGATCGCCTCGATAATATCGATTGAACTCGCACGCGGAAGCTTCGTCACGCGCAGGCTCACCGACTGACTACCGTTAAAGCGCGCCTTGGTACCCTCTTCGAGATAGCGGTCCTGTACCGACGCGAGATTGGAAAGCAGCAGCGCCTGCCCGCCGGCGCCTTCGGGGCCGCGGATTATGGTATCCTCGAGCTCGCGCGGCTCACGCACCTCACCCACGGTGCGCAGCAGGTATTCGCGCTCCCCGGCCTGCACGGTACCGCCCGGGACCGTGACGTTTGTACGCCGCAGAGCGGTAACAACGTCCTGTAACGCGACCTCGTAGGCCTCGACCCGTTCGCGGTCGAGCCCCACCACCACTTCGCGGTCACGTACACCCACGAGATCCAGTTGTGAAACACCGCTGATTCCTCGGAAACGGTCGCGTAACTCTTTCGCGCTTTCGACAAGCTCGGCGTACTCGCCGTCACTCGAGAGAACCACCTCGATCACCGGCACGAAATCGTTCGAGGAAAACTCCTCGATCGTCTCCTGTTGCACCCCGGAAGGAAGATCCACCCGGTTATAGCGATTCTGAACCTGCTGGAAGAGGCGCTCGAACTCGCGTCTCGAGACACCTTGATCGAACTCGAGCGTTACCGAGCTCAACCCCTCGCTGGTCTCGGAGCGAACCGTATCAACCCGATCGAGGTTCGCCATCTCGTCCTCGATCGGGATCGTTACGGCACGCTCAACGTCCTCCGCCGCAACCCCGGGGTACGGCACAATGACGTTCACGAAGTAGAACGGCACCTCGGCAAACTGTTCTTGCGGCAAGCGCTGAAAGCTAAAAAACCCGAGGACGAGCACCAGTACGGTGAGGATATTGATCAAGACCGGGTTGCCGACCGAAAGCTTCGCGATGCTCATTTCTCACCCTACCGATTTCTCACCCTACCGATTCCCCGACTCGGCGGAGTCGAGGCGCACCGCGTCACCATCGCGCAGGTTCGACAGCGCGCTCACGATCACGCGATCGCCGGCCGAGATTTCGCCCGCCACCGCAACCCGGTCGGCGTGGCGCGCCACGATCTCTACCTCGCGTCGAGCGGCTCGCTCATCGTCGTAAAGGTAGAGATAATCGACACCGGCCCGACGCACCACCGCCTTGCTTGGAACCACGAGCTGCTGCTCTACGCGCACCGGCTCGATGCGAACCTGCACCGACATCCCGGCGCGTGAGCGGATCAAGCACGGATTCCCCCATTCTATACGTACCGGGAAGCTACCGGTGCGTAGATCGCTTCCGGCACCAACCGCGGTTACCTCGGCTTGCCTCCACACATCCGAACACGCCGGCACGCGCACCTCGGCAGCGACCCCCGGCTCGATAAGCGCTATCTCGCGCTCACCGATTCCAACCTCGGTCCGCAAGCGATGCGTATCGATAACACGCGCGATTCGTGTGTTTCGCCCAAGATGCGTACCGTCCTCAAGGTCGATCGGCTTCTCCGAGACGCGACCGCCGATCGGCGCACGGACGGTGCGATCCTCGTAGCGCCGCTTCGCCGCCGCCCGTCGCGCCTCGGAGCCGCTAAGCGCGGCGCGACGGCGCGCCACCTCGGCCTGCGAAGCGGTGCCGCGCTCGCGCAGCGACTCGATCGCGGCGAGCTCGATCCGAGCGAGCTCGAGATCCGCTTCCGCCTGCTGCAGCTCCGCGCGCTCGCGCTCGCTGTCGAACTCAACGAGTACGTGACCCTGCTCGACGGTATCTCCGAGCTCAAACGCAACGCGGCTTACGCGCCCTTCGGTCTCGGTTACAACCGTGGCTTCACGGATCCCGGAGACGACACCGGCCGCTTCGATGTTCTCTACCAATCCGCTACGCTCGATCTCCACTACTCGCACAGCCCGCGGCTCGCGCTGAGCCGCCTCAGCCCGCGCGGCATCCGCACCGGCCTGATCGGACCTTCCGTCGGCGTCGGGTCGCCCGCCGCAGGCGGTCGCGAGCGAGACAACTGCCATTGCCGTGACACCGAGCTGTACCAAAGCCGCGGCGCGGACCGCAGCACCCCGGCGGCCCGCCGGAAGAAACGCGTTACGTGACATCCATTTGAGTATACTGAGGTCGTGTTTGGAGCGTCGAGTGAAATTTTTAGGTAGTGGCGATTTTAACGCTCGTAATTTCTTTGTTTGTAAGCCGCACGCCTTGGGTGTGCTGCCCCTTCACCGCGAAACTCTCGAGCTCAAACTTATCCTCGAGCTTGCGTAGCTGTGGTTTCTTTTTGTAGCGCACCGTCACCGAGCCACGCTCTCGCGTGCTGAACGCGACGATCGTCGCTTCCTCAGGCACGAGTTGGTAGGCCTTGTCGAGAATATACTTCTCTATACGACAGCGCTTAATATTGACCTCACCGGTCGAGATGCGATACACCACCGTGAACACCACCTTTGCAAGCTCATCCTTGTCGGCTAATCCACAGTACAGCATCCGTTTATCTACAAATAGTTTCTCAGGAACGTCCATCACCGAGTACGTGCCGCCGGAACGAATCACGAGCACCCGATCATACGGCGAGACATTGAATAGGCTGCGCCCGTTCGAGAGGCCGTGGCCGAGATAGCCGCTATCTTTGTCGTAGCGGAGCGTTAGGTTACGTCCAACGACCTCGCGCGCCTCGACTTTACGAAACGAGCTCAGCTCGGCTCTGCGGGCCGACTCGGGCGCGTACTGCTCTTCGAGGCGATCGAGAAAACCGATCGCGTAGCTCTTGAGCGCCTTGAGGTGACCCTTGATCTCGTTCAACCGCGCTTTGATCTCTTCCATTTCCTTTTTCGCGCGGTTGATATCGTATAGCGATATTCGCCTAATCGGGATCCGGAGCAGGCGCTCAATGTCTTCGTCGCTGACTTTGCGCCGCAGTTTGGAGACAAACGGGGCGAGCCCGTCTCGCACCGCCGTGAACACCGCCTCATGTGTCGTTTGCTGCTCGATCTCCTTGTAGATACGCTCCTCGATGAAGATCCGCTCAAGCGTGCGCGCGTGCAAGGTGTCGTTCAGCTTGCTTTGCTCGAGTTCCAGCTCCGCCTTCAAGATCGCTACGAGGTGCCCGGCGTGATACTCAACAACCTCGGTGACCGTCATCGCAACCGGGCGCTCTTCGCGGATAACAAGGAGGTTCACCGATATCTGCGTCTCGCACTCGGTGAATGCAAACAGCGAATCGATCACGTCGGAGGCGTAGACGCCACGAGCAAGCTTGATCTCGATCTCGACTTCCTCGCTGGTGAAGTCGCTGATACCCGCGATCTTGACTTTGTTCTTGCGCGCAGCCTGCTCAACCGAGTCTATCAAGCTCTCGGTAGTTGAACCAAACGCGAGCTCACGAACCACGATGCGTTTTGAGTCGCTGGTATCGAGCCGCGCACGACTGCGGATCCGCCCGTGTCCGTCTTCGTACTCGCCGATATCCACGAGCCCACCGGAGTGAAAATCCGGATAGAGCGCAAATCGCTCGCCTTGCAAGCAGCGCCGCATAGCGTCGATCACCTCGATGAGGTTATGCGGGAGGATACGGGTCGACATCCCGACCGCGATACCTTCCGCGCCGAGCAACAGCACATACGGCAACTTAGCCGGAAACACCGTCGGCTCTTTGCGACGCCCGTCGTAAGACGGCTCGTAGCTTGTGAGCTCAGGATTGAGCAGCGTCTCGGCGGCGAGCGGGTGCAGTCGACACTCGATATAGCGCGCGGCAGACGGCTCGTCGCCCGTGAGAAGATTTCCGAAGTTCCCCTGTTTCTCGATCAAGAGCTCTTTGTTCGCGAGCACCACCAGCGCGGAGTAGATCGAGGCGTCGCCATGCGGATGATACTGCATGCAGTGCCCGACCACATTCGCGACCTTGTGAAACTTGCCGTCGTCCATCTCGAACAGCGAGTGGATGATGCGCCGCTGTACCGGCTTGAACCCGTCGTCGAGATGCGGGATCGCTCGATCCTTTATCACGTACGAGGCATACTCGAGGAAGTTTCGATTCACGAGGGTATGCACGTACGCCATTACACCAGGTTCTCCATGATGTACCCTCTCCGTTGAGGCGTATTCTTTCCCATGAAGAAGCTCAAGGTGTCGTGCACCCCTTTGATCGAGCGAATTGTAACCGGCATCAGGCGCATATCCGGCCCGATGAACCGCCCAAACTCGCTCGGTGAGATCTCGCCGAGGCCTTTGAAGCGTGTAACCTCGGGCGATGAGAGTTCGGAGACCGCGGTATCCTTCTCGGGAACCGAGTAGCAGTAGCGTGTCTCTTTCTTGTTGCGAACCCGAAACAGCGGTGTCTCGAGGATGAAGACGTGATTTGCGAGAACCAAATCTTCGTAGAAGTTCAGAAAGAAGGTCAACAGCAGATTGCGAATATGAAACCCGTCGTGGTCCGCATCGGTCGCGATCACAACGCGCGCGTAGCGCAGGTTCGCGATGTCGTTCTCGATACCGAGCGCCACGGTGAGGTTGTAGAGTTCTTCATTCTTGTAGATCTCGACGCGCCTCTTGGCGTACATGTTCTGCGGTTTGCCCCGCAGCGAGAAGATTGCTTGCGTGTACACGTCGCGGCTCGAAACCATTGAACCGGATGCGGACTGACCCTCGGTGATGAAGATCGTAGAGTCGTCTCCCTTGTCGTGGTCTCCTAAATGATACTTACAGTCTTTGAGGTTCGGTATCTTGAGCGCCACCTTCTTGGCGGCGTCGCGTGCCTGATTGCGAACCGCCGCAAGCTCCTTGCGAAGCCGCTCGTTGCGTTGAATCTTGTCGGCAATCTTCTCGGAAGCCTTCGGATTCTTATGCAGAAAATCCACCAGCCCGCTCTTGACCACGTTCACCACCCAGCTGCGGATCTCGGTATTGCCGAGCTTGTTCTTGGTCTGGCTCTCGAAGACCGGATTGAGAAGCTTCACCGCTATCGCGCCGACGATACCGTCGCGTACATCGCTCCCGCTGAAGGATTTCCGATAGAACTCGTTAACGCCCTTCAGGATGCCTTCGCGGAAAGCGCTTTGGTGCGTGCCGCCGTCGCTGGTGTACTGGCCGTTCACGAACGAGAAGTAGCTCTCACCGTAGTTGTCGGTGTGCGTGATCGCGAACTCGAGGTGATCGTCGCGCCGATAGGCGATCTCGTACATCGCTTCATCGCCGACCTCGGCCTCCAGCAGATCCTTGAGCCCGGCCGAGGAGTAGAATGTCTTGCCGCCGAACTCGATAGTAAGCCCGCTGTTGAGATACGCGTAGTTCCAGAGCCGCTGCTCGACGAAATCGAGGTTAATCTCGTACTCGCCGAAGATTTCGTCGTCGGGCTTGAACTCGATGTAGGTCCCGTTCTTTTCCTTAGTAGCCGTCCCCGAGCGCTCCGAGAGCATCTCACCGCGCGAGAACACCGCTTCCTTATACTTGCCGTCGCGGAACGCCACCACCCGAAAGTGATTGGAAAGCGCGTTGACCGCCTTCGTCCCGACGCCGTTCAGCCCAACGCTGAACTGGAAGACTTCATCGTTGTACTTAGCCCCGGTGTTGATGGTTGAGACACACTCTACCACCTTGCCGAGCGGTATACCTCGCCCGTAATCGCGCACCGCGAACACGCCGTCTTTGTAGCGCACAAGGATGCGTTTCCCGTAGCCCATTATGTACTCATCGACGCTGTTATCGATGACTTCCTTGAGCAGGATGTAGACCCCGTCGTCGAGGTCGGAGCCGTCGCCGAGACGGCCGATGTACATGCCGGTACGCAGCCGGATATGCTCGAGACTACTGAGCGTCTTTACCGCGGACTCATCGTAGCGACCGGTCGTCGTGGCAGAGCGCTGCTGTTTGCCGTTCCCGGCCGCTTTGCCGGGGGGCTTGCCGGGGGGCTTGCCGGGGGCGTTAGCTCCGCCCGCGCCGGCTTTTCGTTTGCCGCCCGAGCCGGCGCCGCCGTTGGTGCTGTTTTGCTTGCCGCCTGCGCTTTTCGTGGCGCCTTGGGGTGTTTTTTTTGCCATAGCTGTTAGCGGTAGTTATATCGAACAACCGTCGGTCACGTAAAGCCGTTGCGCCGAGAACGCCGGGGACGGCGCTCAGCCCGAGGCCCGAACCCGCCGCACCACCGAACGAACGCGGCGAGCCGGTGAGAGACACGGGCTGAGCAATCTAACGACGCTTCGTAGCTACCCCGGTCGCGGGGTTAGTTGTTTCCGCCGACAGGAACCGGTTCGGCCGGCTCTTTCTTCTTGACGGCTTTCTCACGGAACTGGATCTGGCCCTTGCGAAGCCCAACCACTACATGGCTACCGGGACCGAACCGGCCGCGCAGAATCTCCATCGAGAGCGGATCCTCGACCTCGCGCTGAATCGTACGCCGCAGCGGCCGTGCGCCGAACTTGACGTCGAAGCCGTTGGCGATGATGTAGTCTTTCGCGGACTTCTTGAACTCGAGCTCGATCTCTTTCTCGGCCAGCCGTGTCTGGACTTCACCGATCAAAATCTCGAGAATTTGCTTGACCTGATCGCGCTCTAGGCTGTGAAACACCACCGTCTCGTCAACACGGTTGAGGAACTCGGGCCGAAACAGTCGCTTGAGCTCGTTCATCGCCGAACTCTTGATCTCGTTGTACTCCATAGTTCCCTCGCTGGTCTGGAAACCGACCGATGCGTCGCGCGTGATCTCACGCGCGCCGGCATTCGAGGTCATGATGAGAATAGTGTTACGGAACGAGACCTTATGACCGAGATTGTCCTGCAACTCACCTTCCTCGAGAACCTGCAGCAAGATGTTGAATACGTCCGGATGCGCCTTCTCGATCTCGTCGAGCAGGATCACGCTGTAGGGCTTGCGTCGAATCTTCTCGGTCAGCAAGCCGCCCTCGTCGTACCCCACGTAACCCGGAGGCGCCCCGACAAGGCGCGAGACGTTGTGCTTCTCCATGAAATCCGACATGTCGATCCGCAAGAGGTGGTTGGCGCTACCGAACATGAACTCCGCGAGCGTTTTGGCAAGCAGAGACTTGCCGACGCCGGTGGGACCAAGGAATATGAAAGACCCGAGCGGTCGCTCCGGCGCGCTTAAGCCGGTACGCGAGCGTCTGATCGCCGATGAGATAACCTTGATCGCGTCGTCCTGACCGATCACTTTCTTGTGAAGCTCATCCTCGATGCTGATCAGCTTATCGCTCTCGCTCTGAACGAGGCGCGAGAGCGGAATCCCGGTAACCTCGGAAAGCACATACTGAATGTCCTCGGCATCAACCACGTTGCGCTCGGTCTTGAGCGTAACCTTCCATTGGTTCTTAAGATCCTCAACGCGCTCGCGTAGCTTGTGCACCTCGTCGCGCACCGCCGCCGCGCGCTCGTAGTTTTGCGAGTTCACGAGCGAGATCTTCTCGGCGTTGAGTCGCTCGATCTCCTTCTCGAGATCGGCGAGCTCGGTTGGGCGAACGCTATTGTTGATGCGCTTGCGCGCTCCTGCTTCGTCGATGAGGTCTATCGCTTTGTCCGGTAGAAATCGCTCGGTCACGTAGCGCTTCGAGAGCGTTGCGGCAATCTCGAGCGCACCGGGCGTGTACGAAACGTGGTGATGGTCTTCGTAGCGTTGCTTGACACCCTGTAGAATCTCGAGTGTTTCCTCAACCGAAGGCTCATCGACATAGATAGTTTGGAACCGCCGCTCCAACGCCGCATCTTTCTCTACGTACTTCTTGTACTCGTTCAGCGTCGTGGCACCGATACACTGAATCTCCCCGCGCGAAAGTGCGGGCTTCAACATGTTGGAGGCGTCGACCGCGCCTTCGGCGCCGCCCGCGCCGATAATCGTATGCAGCTCGTCGATGAAGAGAATCACGTTTTCGGCGCTGACGATCTCTTTCATAACGCGCTTGAGACGTTCCTCGAACTCGCCACGGTACTTTGTTCCGGCTATTAGCGATGCGAGATCCAGCGTCATGACCCGCCTACCGATCAAGACCTCGGGGGCCTCGCCGTCGACGATGGTCTGAGCGAGGCCCTCAACGATTGCAGTTTTCCCGACGCCGGGCTCGCCGATCAATACCGGGTTGTTTTTGGTGCGACGCGCGAGTATCTGAATGACGCGTTGTATCTCACGATCGCGGCCTACAACCGGATCGAGTTTGCTCTCACGCGCGTACTGCGTTAGATCGCGCGCGAACTCATCGAGTGTAGGCGTCGTCTTCTTGGTTTGCGCCTGAGAGCCTTTGCGCTTCTGCTGCGGGATGCGGGCCCCCGACGAACCGGACGAAGAACCGCCGGCGGCGCTCCCGGCCGAGGAGCTCGTCCCGGCCTGCGGCCCCGTGGAGCCCGAGAGCTCCGCGATCACGTCACGGAGCATATCGATCGTTACGTCGTGCTTCGAAAGAAACTTAGCGGTCTCGCCCTCCGGCTCGCGCCCACAAGCGAGCAAAAGATGCTCGGTACCGATATACTCGTGCCCGAGATTACGTGCTTCCTCCGCAGAGTCTTCTAGAACCTTCCGGCCACGCGGGGAGGGAGGCACATCGCCGAGAATGAAACCACCGCGCTTGCGCGGAATGGAGTTCTCGAGCTCGTGTTGCATCTTGGCCGGGTCGATCGTGAGCTTTTCAAGAGCCTTATACCCGAGTCCGCCACCCTCTTTGAGCAGCGCAAGCATGATGTGCTCGGGAAGCAGTTGATCGGAATGGAACCGCTTCGCTTCATCTTGCGCCAAAATTGTCAGCACTTTCTGGGCGCGCTGGGTAAGTCCCTTAAACATACATAGCCTCCATGAGTCAGCGGCCCCGACCGAGTACTTCTCTAAGCAGTTGGGCGCGCCGCTCGTTTACCAGTTCAATATCTCCATCTTCGTCAAGACCGGCTCGCTGCATAACGTGAACGCGTTGCCCGCCGAAAAACAGCGAGGTAACGTCCTCTAGGCGGGCACCGTCGTAGATGCCGGTCGTTATGCCGAGTCGAATCCATGAAAGCAGCTGAAACATCTCGGCATCGCCGACGCGCTTACCATGTTGCACCACCTCGAGTGCCTGTGCTACACCCTCGTGCAGCTCAACCTCGCGTGCCTGCAACAGCTGTTCCCGCTCATCTCTTTCATAATGTACCAACGCAGCGACACAATCTTCAACCTTTTCCCGCGTTTGCCGCTCATCTCGCCCTATTCCGGCACGATTCGCAACCAAGTAGAGCGCTCCGAGCGACTCACCGTCGACACCCGGGAATGCCTGCACCCGCACCTCGTCGCCCGCCGCCTCGCGCACCCTACGAGGCAGTTCCCCCCCGGTCTCGAGCGCCGGCAGATGCAGCAGCGCCGAGAGTCGCATCCCGACGCCGACCTCGCCGATCGTGGCCGTGAGGTAGCCCCAATCGAGCGTCGCAGCGAAGCGCAGATCGCCGTCGAGCTGGTGCTCCACCGACGCGCAGCGCTCACAAACGCTCTCGAACTCAAACCCGGCATGCAACGCGGTAATACGCAGGTGATCACGGTCGTTGACGGTGACTACAGTGGCTCCGTCGCCTGATAAAAAGAACAGCCCCGAGCCTTCAACTCCGAACCCCGGCGGCAACAAATTGCGCTCCACAAGCAGCCGACGATCGTGCTCACCGAGCTTATCGGCTCGGATCGGCGGCATGTCCGACCTCGGTTTGAGCGCCACCCGCACGGCTTCCTCAACCGCCCGCGCTTCCCCCGCATCCATGGCGCCGGGAAACCGAAAGCCCGATACGTTGCGCGAAATACGCTGACGAGAGGAAACAACAACGTCGTACAACGCCCCGGACTCCGAAAACCACCCGAGTTCCGGGTCTACGAGCGGTGTACTCATTCCGGATCGGACGCCGCGTGAGGCTCAGAGTCGAAACGATGCAAGCGATCACGAAGACG
>SLBH01000391.1 GCA_007126415.1 Spirochaetales bacterium | reverse complement strand
TACATCGCCGACTCACTCGCTGCGTTCCCGCACCTCGACGCGCTCGAGCACGCGCTGCGCGAGGCCGGATTCACCGAGGTGCGGTCGCGCCGATACATGTTCGGGCTGCTTGCAATCACGCGCGCGGGCGGCTGAGCGCCTACCGCACCGGCCGCGCGTCGGGGAGCGTCTGCATGGCGTACATCCTCGCCAGCGGCCGGGCGGCCGCACTGCGCAGCACCGCCGCGATCGCCGCCGACCGCATCCCCGACGCGACGCTCCCCCGCACCGTTCCCACCGCCATCGACGCCCGCGCGCGACGCGCGGCCACGCGAAACGCCCGGCGCCGCCGCCGCTCGTACTCGGCGCCGTTGATCTCCCCACATACCGCCTCCGCCGCGCGCGCCGCATCCGCAAGCCCGGTGTTCATGCCTTGACCCCCGATCGGGGGCATTGTATGCGCCGCGTCGCCGGCAAACACCACCAATCCTGACCGCCGCCCGGTTCCGCCCTCGAGTACAAAGCGGTCGAGCTCGCTCCGCTCGGGGGTGAAGCTGCTCTCCCAGCGACAGTCTTCCAGACGCAACTCAATTCCGGTCCGCCGCTGCACCAGCTCGGCAACCTGCTCCCGAATGCGCTTGCCGCCCGGCGCGGCGGCGCCGGCGGGGCTCCCGCTGCCCGGCAACTGCACGATCCAGCGTCTACGGTCGGACGCAAGCGGGAACGACTCAACCGCCCCGTCGACGGTGAAGAACAACTGCGCCTCGCGTGCCGCCGGTTCGCGCGGGTCATGCTCCCAGTCGCCCATTGCAAACTGAACCCCATAGGTGTGCCGTCGACGCGTGAGCCCCAGACCGGCGCCCAGGTGGTCGCGCGCACCGGCGCACACGATCACCGCTTGTGCCCTAAAATCTGCTTCGCCTTCGCTTGTGCGTGCTTTGACCGTCACGCGTCCGGCGTCTTGGTCGTCGGCACCGGGCGGTTCAATCGCGGTGGCTTCAACGCCGTAGCGCACGTGGCCTGTTCCCAGCTGCGTGCGGAGAACGTCCTCGGTGTGGTGTTGGGCAACCGCGAGGATGAACCGAAATCGACCTGCTACCGGGGCGAAGCTCAGCTCGCCGAGCCTCCTGTGTCGGGAGTGCACTACCGCTTTCCTGATCGAGATGCCGCGCGAGATCAGCTCGTCGGCGCAGCCAAGCTCATCGAGAATCCCAAGCGACGGCGGCGTCACCCCAATCGCCTGCGAGGCTCGGGCGCGCTCGGCCTCGCGCTCGAGTACTACCACCTCCACCCCCCGCTTGCGCAACAACGCGCCGGCGGCCAAGCCAACCGGCCCGGCTCCAATCACTACAACATCGGTATCCATTTGCGCATCCTCCGGTTCAAGTATCGTCCGCCCAACCTCGGCGCGGCAAGCGTTCCCGGACCGCGCTTTGGCTGATAGGAGCGGATAGTGTTGCTTGACGTTGGGGGTGCGGCGTGGCTACTGTATAGCCGTTATGTCACACAAGCAAATACCGTTTAGCAAAGAGTTCCTCGAGGAGCTCACACAGGAATACCCCACACCGTTTCATATCTACGACGAGAAGGCGATCCGCGAGAACGCGCGGCGGCTCAACGACGCGTTCAGCTGGGTGAAGGGTCCACACGGGCGGGGATTCAAGAACTACTTCGCGGTGAAGGCGCTCCCGAACCCGCACGTCATGAAGGTAGTGCATGAGGAGGGGATGGGGTTCGACTGCAGCTCGCTTCCGGAGTTGCTGCTTTCGGAGCGCATCGGCGTCACCGGCGAAGAGCTGATGTTCACCTCCAACGACACCCCGCTGCACTACTACAAGAAGGCGAAAGATCTCGGCGCGATCATAAATCTCGACGATATCAGCCACATCCCCTACATCTCCGACAATCTTGGGATGCCGGAGTTGATCTGTATGCGCTACAACCCGGGCGCGCTGAAGGAAGGCAACGTCATTATCGGTAAGCCGCAGGAAGCGAAGTTTGGGTTCACCGAGTCGCAGTTGCTCACCGGGTATAAGCGCGCCCGCGAGCTCGGCGCAAAGCGCTTTGGGTTGCACGCGATGGTGGCCTCAAACGAGCTCAAGGTCGAGTACTTTGAGGAGACAGCGCGGCTGCTGTTTGATCTTGCGGTAAAGATGCACCGGAAGCTGGGGATCCGTCTCGAGTTCATTAATCTCGGCGGCGGGGTGGGCATTCCCTACAAGCCCGAGGACGAGCCGGTGAAGTTCGAGCAGTTTGCAAGCGGTGTGCGCAAGGCCTACGAGGAGATCATTATCCCCGCCGGGCTCGACCCTATTCGCATTGTCGCCGAGAACGGCCGCGTGATCACCGGGCCTTATGGCTATCTTGTGGGTCGCGTGCGCCACATCAAGGATACCTACAAACGCTTCGTGGGCCTCGACGCCACGATGGCGAACCTCATGCGGCC
Source organism: Spirochaetales bacterium (assembly GCA_007126415.1). GTDB lineage: Bacteria > Spirochaetota > Spirochaetia > DSM-27196 > SLAA01 > B1Sed10-166. The sequence goes on along the minus strand of SLBH01000391.1, from coordinate 5,240 downwards.
GGGGATGTACGGTGCGTATCATCACATCACGATTCCGGGCAAGGAGGACGCCTCGCAGCGCTATCTCTACGACGTTACCGGCAGCCTCTGCGAGAACAACGACAAGTTCGCGATCGACCGCGAGCTTCCGCCGATCGAGATCGGCGACCTGGTGGTGATCCACGATACCGGCGCGCACGGTCATGCGATGGGTTTCAACTACAACGGCAAGTTGCGCTCGGCCGAGCTCTTGCTGCGTGAGGATGGGTCGGTGAAGCAGATTCGCCGGGCCGAGACGCCCGAGGATCTGTTCGCGACGATAGACTTCGCGGCGGTGTAATCCGCCGCCGCGCGCGGCTGCAACCGGGTGCCGCCGGCTACTGCGGGGCGTGGGCGGCCGAGTCTCCGGCGCGCGCGGTTTCGGACTTGCGCATCAGATTCTGAAACGCAGAACACATTTTGCTCTCGAGTTCATCGGAGCTCATGCACGACAGGAGTTCCTGCCGGAACACCTCGTTTCGGACGAGGCTGACGAGGCAGGAGAGAATCTGCAGGTAGTCCATCTTGTTGTCGGGGTGGTTGGCGATGATAAACAGCAGTTGCACCGGCTCGCCGTCGAGAGCGTCGAAATCGATCCCCTCCGGCGAGATGCCGAGGGCGATCTGCGGCTCGAGGACCTCAACGGTGCGCCCGTGCGCGACCGCCACACCGTGCCCCAACCCGGTTGACTGCAGCTGCTCGCGCTCTATGACCTTCTCGGCAAACTCGTTTAGATCAAGCCCGTCGATGCGGCGGAACACGAGCGATCGGTTGACGACCTCCCGAATGGCCTCGAACTTGTTGTAGCTGCGGACGCCCCATACAACGCTTCCGGTGTCAAAGAAGCTGTAATGAGACAAAGGCTTCATACCGCAATGGTTTACCGATCTTCACTCTCAGAGTCAAGTGCCGCGGGCAACGCCGCGGCGCGCGCTAACCGCGGACGCGCGGGGGCGGGATAACCGCGGCGCGCGCTAACCGCGGGGCGTGCTAACCGCGGGCGCGCGGGTGATCAAGTGCCGCAGGATAACCGCGGGCGCGCGGGTAATCGTAGCGCGACGGCGGCGTTTGTGCTACGATGCGTGTCTAACACTATGCATTGTCACGTATACTACAAACCGGGTTTCCCCGACGGGCGCGCGGTTCGGACGCTTGAGGTGTTGCGAGCCGCGGTGAAGACGCATCTGCAGTCGGTTTCGATCGGCGACGTCTATATCGTCGACGGCGTCGAGCGGCTCGACGCCGAGCTCGCCGAGCGCGCGTTCTGCGATACTGTGTGTCAAACGATCGAGATCGATGCCGACGAGCCCGCAAGCGCCGGGCGATTGGGCGGGGCGCCGGAGAGGGCCAAACGCTCAGCTCGCTCGGGCGCGCGACCCGGGTGGCGCTACTTGATAGAGGTGGCGTATCGCCCCGGCGTAACGGATACGGTAGCGCTTACCGCGCGCGAGGCGCTCGAGCTGGAGCTCGGCGAGCCACTACCGCCCCGGGCGGTGGTCCAGACCGCGCGGCGCTACTTCATTGCCGCAGGCCTGCTCAAGGACGACGAGCTGACCGCGATCGTCGAGGAGCTGCATAACCCGCTGGTGCAGCAGGCCACCACGCTCACGGTCAACGACTGGGCGGCGGGCGCTCGGCCGCCTGCGCGCTATCAAACCGCCGGTGATTTCCACGAGGTGAGCCCTAACTCTGTTCGGCGTCACGACCTCGCGGCGATGAGCCCCGAGGAGCTTGCGACGCTCTCTCGCGAGCAGCTGTTGGCGCTCAGCGACGACGAGCTTGCCGCGCTCGCGGCGTACTATCGCGATCCCGAGGTGCGTGCCGAGCGCAAGGCGGCCGGGTGCCCGCCGGAGGCCACCGATTGCGAGCTCGAGATGGTGGCCCAAACCTGGAGCGAGCACTGCAAGCACAAGATCTTCGCGGCCGAGATCTCATACTACGACGACGGTGCCGGCGACGGATCGCAGGGTTCCGGCGACGCGGGTGCTGAGCGCGGGCCGCTCCGGATCGACGGGCTGTTCGATACCTACATCAAAGCGACGACCGAAACGGTGGGCCGCGGCCGCTCAGACCTGCTGTCGGTGTTTCACGACAACTCCGGTGTGGTCGCGTTCGACGACGAGCACGTGGTGTGCTTCAAGGCCGAGACGCACAACTCGCCCTCGGCGTTAGACCCCTACGGGGGCGCCATCACCGGCATCGTCGGTGTTAATCGCGACATCATCGGAACCGGCCGCGGCGCGCGACCGATCTTCAACACCAACGTGTTGTGCTTCGGCCGGCCCGATACGCCCGCCGACGCGATCCCGCAGGGGTTGATGCATCCTAAACGCATCATGGCCGGGGTGCATTCCGGCATCATCGACGGCGGTAACCAGTCCGGGATACCGACAGTCGCCGGCGCGTTTGTGTTCGACGAAAGCTTCACCGGCAAGCCGCTGGTGTTCTGCGGCACCGGCGGCATCATGCCGCGCGAGGCAGCCGGCGCGCCGTCGCACGAGAAAACGATTCACCCCGGCGATCACGCGGTTATGGTCGGCGGGCGTATCGGCAAAGACGGCATCCACGGCGCAACCTTTTCCTCGCTCGCGCTCGACGAAACCTCGCCGACCTCGGCGGTTCAGATCGGCGACCCCATCACCCAGAAGCGCATGCTCGAGTTCCTGCTTGAGGCGCGCGACCGCGGCTGGATCCGTAGCCTCACCGACAACGGCGCCGGCGGGCTCTCATCCTCGCTCGGTGAGATGGCGCGCGACTCCGGCGGCGTACGGGTTGAGCTCGACCGCTGTCCGCTGAAGTACCCGGGGCTCGAGCCGTGGGAGATCTGGGTCTCGGAGTCGCAGGAGCGCATGAGCCTCGCGGTCGCGCCTGAGCACCTCGAGCCCCTGCTTGCACTCGCCGCGCGCCGCAGCGTAGAGGCCACCGCGATCGGCAGCTTCACCGCTTCGGGCTTCGTGGAGCTGCTGTACGGCGGCGCGCGCGTCGCCTACATGCGCCTCTCGTTCCTGCACCACGGCCTGCCGCGCATGCGCCTCACCGCGCGCTGGATCTCCCCCGAAGCGCGCGCCGCCGACCGACCGGCCCACGCACTGCCCGGAACGCCGCCCACCGGGGCGCCCTCTCCCCTGGATCACGAGCTGCGCGAGGCGCTGCGAATCCTGCTCGCCGACCCCAACATCGCCTCGAAAGAGGCGCTGGTGCGGCAGTACGACCACGAGGTGCAGGGCGGATCGGTCGGCAAGCCTTATCTGGGCGTAGAGACCGACGGGCCCGGCGACGGCGCGGTGCTGCGGCCGGGGTTCGACGGCATACAGGGGCTCAGCGTCACGCACGGGATCTGCCCGTGGTACGGCGATTACGACACCGAGCGCATGGCGGCCGCCGCGGTCGACGAAGCCTACCGCGCGCACATCGTCCTCGGCGGCGACCCCGACCGCGCCTACGCGCTCGACAACTTCTGCTGGCCCGATCCGGTTCAAAGCGACGCCACCCCCGACGGGGAGTACAAGCTCGCGCAGCTCGTGCGCGCCTGTCGCGGCCTGCACGACACCTGCGTCGCCTACAACCTCCCGCTCATCTCCGGCAAAGACTCGATGAAGAACGACGCCGATTTCGGTGGTCGCAAGGTCTCGGTGCGCCCAACGCTTCTGGTGAGCCTGATGGGGATCGTGCCCGACGTCGACGCCGCGGTCGGTACCGACTTCAAGAGCAGCGGCGACCTCTTGTACCTCGCCGGTGTTACTTACGGCGAGCTCGGCGGGTCGGCATACGCCCGTCGCTTCGCCCTCGCTCCGGAAGCCTCGCCCGCGGTGTACCCCGAGGCGGCGCTTTCAACCTACCGCGCGCTTGCCGACGCCGCGCTCCGACGGCTCGTGTCCTCGATGCACGATCTTTCGGACGGCGGACTCGCGGTGGCCGCGGCGGAGTCGGCGCTCGCCGGACGGCTCGGCGCCACGCTCGAGCTCGGCGCGCTATCGCTCGGCGAGGAGCTCGCCGCCGCCGGTGAGCTCGCCGGCTCGGGACCGCCCGAGGAGCTTCGCGATCACGTCGCGCGGCTGTTGTTCTGTGAATCGGCCTCGCGCATCCTCCTGAGCGTGCCGCTCGAGCACACCGCCGAGTTCGAGTCCTTGACCGCCGGCCTGCCGGTCGCCTGCATCGGCACCGTGCAGAGCCTCCCACGGCTCGAGGCCACCTACCGGGGCGAGCGCATGCTCGCGCTCGAGGTCGAGGAGATCGAGGCCGCCTACAAAACACCGTTTGGACCACAACCGGGCGAGACCGCCGGTCTCCGCCGCAGGGAGCGCCGCAATGCCTGACCACCACTCGCACCCCCAAACGCCCACCGCCGCCGCCGCGCCCAACCCCGCCGCGCCCAACCCCGCAGCCGCGCCCGCCCCCGATGCGATGGTTGCGCCCGAGCAAAGCCCGCGCGCGCTGGTGGTGACCGGCCACGGCATCAACGCGGAGCTGGAGCTCCTCGAGGTGCTGCGGCGCGCCGGCGCCGAGCCGGTTGCGATGCATATCAACGACCTCGTGAGCGACCCTTCCGCGCTCGGCGCGTTTCGACTGCTCGCGCTGCCGGGCGGGTTCTCGTTCGGCGACCACCTCGGGTCGGGCAAGGTGCTTGCGAACCTCGTGCGCCGGCGCCTCGGTGAGGCGCTCGCGGCGTTCACCGCCGCCGGCAACCTGACGATCGGGATCTGCAACGGCTTTCAGGTACTGGCAAAGGCCGGCATCCTCCCGAACACCACCGGCGACGCGCAACCGGAGGTGACGCTGGTGCACAACGCCGACGGACGCTTCCAAGACCGCTGGGTCCGCCTGGTCGTGAACCTCCGCAACCCCTCGCCGTGGCTCCGCGGCGCCCCGGGCCTGGTGGAGTTTCCGATCCGTCACGGCGAGGGGCGCTTCCTCCCGGCCGAGCCGTCGGTCTTAACCAAGCTCAACCTCGCTAACCAAGTCGCGTTTCGCTACCAGGGCCGCAACCCCAACGGCTCGGCCGACGCCATCGCCGGCATCACCGACCCCACCGGCCGCGTCCTGGGGCTGATGCCGCACCCCGAAGCCTTCCTCGACCGCCACAACCACCCCCGCTGGACCTATCAGACCCCTACGCCGTCGTCGGGCCTCTGGCTGTTCGAGAACGCCGTCGCGCACCTGCGCGCCCCGTCTCCCCACCCCGCATAGCCGGGCCTGCCGGACCGCCACCGTCACCGGCACCG
>SLBH01000208.1 GCA_007126415.1 Spirochaetales bacterium | reverse complement strand
GCCGCTGCATCACCGGCTGGGCGGTGAAGGAGGCGATGTTCTCGTTCGATCGTTTCCGGGGGCTGGATCCGCTGCTCGGCCCCGAGATGCGCTCCACCGGCGAGGCCATCGGGATCGGTGCAGACTTCGGCGAGGCGTTCGCGAAAGCGAGTGCGGCGGTTGGGACGCAGCTTCCGACCGAGGGGCGCGTGTTCGTATCGGTGCACGACGCCGACAAGCCCGCGCTGCTCGCGATAGTGCGCGAGCTCGAGGAACTCGGCTTCGCGATCGCGGCGACGCGCGGCACCGCGCAGTACCTCTACGACAACGGGGTGTTTGCCGAGGTGGTGCTTAAGGTGCACGAGGGGCGTCCCAACATCCTCAATCATCTGCAGGCCGGTCGCATCGCGATGGTGATCAACACCCCGCTCGGGCGTTTCACGCAGCGCGACGACGACTACATCCGAATTGAGGCGCTCCGGAACAAAGTGCCGTGCACCACCACGATATCGGCCGCAACCGCGGCGGTCGCGGGTATCCGCTACCTCAAGCAGGGCCTGATCGAGGCGCGCAAGCTACCGGATGGCCGGAAGCTACCGGATGGCCGGAAGCTACCGGATCCTGCCGCGCGCTGACGATCAAGCGCCGCGCGGCCGGCTGCCGCTGCCCGGGCCGCGGCCCCCGCCACGACCCCCCGCCACGGCCCGCCGGGCGCTCGTTCAGGACTCACCTTCGAGCACGTAGTTGTTGTAGTAGTACTCGATCGCGTCTACCAGCGCTTCCCACGACGCCTCCACGATGTTCTCGTGCACGCCCACGGTGTCCCAGCTTTCTTCGTGGTCGGTGGTGGTGATGAACACGCGCACCTTCGCCGCGGCGGCTTCCTCGGGGTTCAGGACGCGTACTTTGTAGTCGATCAGGCTGATGCGTTCGAGGAAGGGGTGGTGCGGCTGCAGCGCGTCGCGCAGCGCGTGGTCGAGCGTCTCAACCGGCCCGATCCCCACCGAAGCACCCATCGTCTCCACATTGTCGGAGTTGAGAAAGATGCGCCCCACCGTCTTCGACGGGGCGTCGGCGGTCTTGAACGACTCGAGGTGGTAGTTCTTGAGCTCGAGCAACGGCCGATAGCGTCCGATCGCTCGGCGCAGGAGCATGTCGAACGACGCCTCGGCGGCCTCGTACTCGTAGCCGGCGTTTTCCTTCTCCTTGAGCCTTTGAATCAGCTCAGCGACCACCGGCGAGCTTTTATCGAAGCGTCCGTACTTGTTGAGCTTGTCGACGATGGTCGATTTCCCGGCGAGTTCCGAAAGCAGTACGCGGCGATGGTTTCCAACCAGGCTCGAGTCGGTATGCTCCATCAACTCGGCCGATTTCGCCACCACGTCGGCGTGTTGGCCGGCTTTGTGGCTGAACGCCGCGATTCCGACGTAGGGCTGGCGCTTGTCGGGAATGATGTTCGCAGTCTCGGACACGAAGCGCGAGAGAGTGGTCATGCGGTGCAGGTGCTCGGCTACCGCCGGCTGCAAGCCTTTCTTGATCACCGCGTTCGGGACAAAAACGCAGAGGTCGGCGTTGCCGCAGCGTTCGCCCCAACCGTTGACGGTGCCTTGAATCTGAACCGCGCCGTGGTCCACCGCGGCGAGCGAGTTCGCGACCGCGGTGCCGCAGTCGTTATGGAAGTGACCGCCGAGCGGGGCCAAGCCGTTTTGCGGGAGCGCGCTCATGATGCGGCCTACCTCGTCGGGCAGTGTGCCGCCGTTGGTGTCGCAGAGAATTAAGGTGTCGGCTCCGGCGTCGCTCCCGGCGCGCAAGACGCGCTCGGCGTACTCGGCATCGTCCTTATAGCCGTCGAAGAAATGCTCGAGGTCGAAGAACACGCGGCGGTCCTGAGACTTGAGAAACTCAATGGTGTCGGCGATCATGCGAAGGTTCTCTTCCTCGTCTGTCTTGAGAACTTTTTCGACATGAGCCTTCCAGGTCTTGCCGACCACAATCACGGTCTGGGTCTCGGCGTCCAACAGCGCGGTTACCTGCGGGTCGGAGGACGCGCTGCCGCCCGGGCGCCGCGTTGAGCCGAACGCCACCACGCCGGCGTGCTCGAAGCGCTCGTTCTTACACCGTCGGAAAAACTCGGCTTCCTTGTTGTTGGACAGCGGGAAGCCGCCCTCGATGTAGTCAAAGCGCAACTCGTCGAGCATGTGCGCAATCTTGAGTTTGTCGTCGAGCGTGTAGCTTACCTCGAGCCCCTGCATGCCGTCTCGTAGCGTGGTGTCATACACCACGAGTTCGTTCGTCTTCGTTGCTTCGTTCATGGTAGATCCTCCCTTGCGAACCGGTTATCGACTACTGCGCGCTAATGCCGCGGTCAAGGCGCCCTGCCGGGCACAGCACAAAAGCACAAAAGCACAAAAAAAGCCGCCCCGGCGGGACGGCTTTTCGGTTTCTTATGAACCCTACTCAACTCCGCCGGGCGGACCGGTGAGACGCGTAATGATAATAATGATGCTAATCATGATTGCGGCGCGTGCGGAGTTTGAGTTGGTGATACAGCGACGGTTTTGTCCTGACATCGTGCGTTACTGTTCCAACTTTGCCTAACATTGTCAAGTGCACGGCTATAGACTACAATGCAACGCATAGATGAGGGCACAACTCGGCAGTTTCGACAAACTGGTCTCGGAACTCTCGCGCAATGAGCGCAAGCAGATGCTCGAGCGCGTGCGAGCTTCGGCGCGGGTGGTGGAGGAGCCGCTCGCGCAGTTTCGCGAAGCCCCAAAGGTAGACTTGCAGGCCGAGGTAGGGCGGCTCGGCTTCCTGGATCGGCTGTTTTTGTTCTTTCGTTCGCTGTTCGCCGGCAAAGACCGCGCCGAGGTGATAGAAGAGATCCTGATACGGGACCTCGGCCGTAGCATCCAGCGCGAGGCGCCGGGGTTGATAGACCCGCGCGCCGCTACTGCAAGGGCGCTGCTGTACCAGCACCTTGAGTCGCTCAAACACCACGCGCAGGTATTTCACGCGCCGCTCTCGCGCGCGCTCGGCAGCTACGGGTCCTCGTTTTATGCCTTTCTCTGCGGCTTCGAGATGCCGCATCTGCAGAATCAGTTGGAAGAAGAGACCAATCCGTTTCGCCTATCGGCGGTAGACCCCGACCTCTCCGAGCCCGAGATCCGCAGGCGCGTCTTCGTAAATATGGAGTATAACCTCGAAGGCATGCCCGCCGACGGGCGGCGGCGGATGTACAACAACGCGCAGGCTTTGAGCAGTCTGCATGAGCTTTCGACCTTTCAGTTCGACGAGTTGTTGAGCGGGTTTCAAACAACCCCCGAGGGCGATCCGCTCGACTGTCCGTTTGATTACATCCGCGACCCGCTCACGCAGCTCGCCGGAGTGATGATCGGCATGGAGGGGTTCGCGTCGGCGCGTCTCGTGGAGGCGTTATATCTCTATTTGAACCAAGAACGCTTTGAGTCGCCTACCTCGCAGGTAGAACACGAGCTGGGTCGACAGGTGAAGGCGGCTTCCGAGGCGCTGAACGGTATTCGCAGCTTCACCTCCGAGGTCCCGCTTCCGCTGATCGTGCGGTTCATGCACGGAAGCATCAACTACACCCCAACCCGCACAAGCGGAGGCGAGGAGTGGTTCTCGCGCGTGAAACGCTTTTGGCAGAAGCGCATCGAGCGGCAGTACGACAACTTTCTCTACGCGGTCAAGCATAAGGAGCTGCAGAAGCGTGCCGGTGAGCTGCTCGGCGAGGCGGTGGAGCCGGTTTCCGCGTACCGAGAGTTCGTCACCGCCGCTCTCGGAACGGACGACGAGGCGCTCGGCGGACGTTTCGCGTTGTCGCTCGGGACTATCGAAGCATTTATCGCCGGGCCGTTCAATCAGCAGATGCACCCTCCGCTCAAGAACCTTTTGATAGACGGCGAGTTCTACAAGGACGACAACCGAAACGAGTACAATCACGCCTTCGAGACGCTCACCTCAATCGCTTCACAGATAGACGCCTTCCGTGTTCGCCTCTCTAAGACCGGCGACTTTGGGCTGGAACTGCAGCGGGTCACGCGCGAGTCGCACTCAAGCAGAGCTTATCTCAGCGCCGTGGCCGAACTCGTGAAGCGGATAGACACCCGCGCGCAGGAGATCGTCCGCGACTTCATCGAGTCACTGGACTCGGTTGTGGAGGTTCTCCACGGCATCCTCTACGGCGAGGTCGGCGGAAAGTACGACACTATCGAGAATCTTGGCCAGATCGGCGGACGGGCTCACAAGCGTCTCATGGCGCAGCTCGACCAAACGCTCACTCGCGCGCGCGAGGTCGGCGAACTGATGCGCGAGATCACACAGCTCGAGGAAACCGCGAGCCCGCCGCCGGCGCTGCTCGGCGCCGATCACGAACCCGGCGAGTAGCTATCGCCGGCAAGCCTTGGTTGCCCGTTTCTCGGCGTACCGTTTCTCGGCGTGCCGTTCGTGCGTCGCGCTGCGTACTGCGACGGGGCGGTGCCGTAGCACTCCTTGAACACGCGGTTGAAGGTGCTCTTCGACGGGAAGCCCGCGTCAAACGCCAGGTCCAAGATTGTTCGATGTTCCAACGCTCCCTGCTCGATCTCAGAGACAAAGTGCTGCAAGCGGTAGCGGTTGAGGAGCGACGGTACGCTCTCGCCGAAGGTGTCGTTGATCGCGAGCGAGAGATGGTTGGGGTGCGCGCTCACGCGCTTTGCAAGGGTGGTGAGCGAGAGCTCCGGGTCTTGGTACCCGCCGTGCTCGAGCTCACGACGCACGCGCTCGGCCACGCGCTCCACATGCTCGGGCGAAACCCCGTGCTCTCGTCGAACGCGCTCGTGAACTTGGCGCGGGCTGAGCGCCTCCGGCGTGATCAAAATATGAAACGAGACCGCGTAGAACACCACCATCATCGCGAGCGCAACGGCAACGTAGGCGATCGGCGCGCGCTCGGCCACCTGCCCGGCAAGCTCCGGGCGCAGCGCCACCATGCTGAAGCTCGCCCAGATACCCACCGGTCCCAGCACCACAACCTTCAGCCAGTGTCGGTGCTTGGGGTCCTGCATCAGCACGCTCGAGCTGCGCTTCGGGGTAAACGCAAGGCGTGCCGCGAGCAGCGTGTAAGTCAGCCCGCTAATGAGCTTCAAGACGTTTCGCGCGCCGATCCACCACGGTGGGTTGGCACTGAAGATCCGAGCCGCCGTGGCCTGAAACTCCCACGGCTCGAGCGAGAGGATCAGCGCCCCCACCGCGACGGCCTCAATGAAGTACGGCGCAAAATGCAGCGGGAAGAGAGGGGGGGTTGCCTCCGCCCCCACCAGGGTAGACTCACGCGCGTACCACCACACCAGCGGCCCGCCGAGAAACGGAATAGGGCTGAACACCACCATCGTCCAGGGGTGGGCGATGAGCGTCTGGTAGTTCCAAAGCGGGATGGTTCCAAGCCGCGCCGCGAGCGTAAACAGGATCAACACCAGCGGCATATTGCGCCGGTTTCGATAGCGCGTCAGGATCAACAGTAGCAGGATAGCGCTCTGCGCAACGCCGAGCATCGCGATCAGCTCCAAGACTCTCACGAGTTACAGTTTAGCACTTCGCGGCCCATTAAGCGACCAAACGGGCCCAAATTAGCCCAAAATTACGTCCCATTTCACATTTTGGGACCTCCCGCCGGGCCGATTTCGGTACTGGACGTGCCCCCGGCGCCCCGGCCGCAGCCGCAGCGCCGGGGTCGCGTGCTGCAGGGGTCCCGTGCGGCGCCTTGCGCGCCGCACCGCCTCCGGCGCCCTTCCGCCCGCTCACGCTTCGGTCTGCGCCTCGTTCGCTCGCGCCGCCGCGCCCTCGTAAGCCGCTCAAGGCCGCGCTGAAACGCTCACAGCAAAAACCGCACCCCGTACCCTCAGCATTTTGCAAAAACCTTTACAGATGCGCGAACCTTAACATCTCTTCATCCTCGTTCCTGTGCTACTTCACAGCGTACCTTACTCGTTGCGGCTCATGACGCCCCAGGATCACTCAACGGTAGCCCCTTCAGCACCGGCCGCACGCTTTGAAGAGGGCTTTTCGGTGTTCAGCGGCGCCTGAGTGACGCCCGCGAGGTGGAGGTACCATCCTACTCAGGTGATGCCGTTCTCTCCATTCGGACCGCTCGCACCGCTCCGCTTTCGCGAGATTGTGGTAGACGCCACCGCCTGGTCGGTGGGAGCTCGCGCCGCCTACCGCTCACGTGCGCGTAGCCTCGGTCGAAACAGCTCACTCAGCTGGTCGGCTTCAGGGGTGGTTCGCTACTTAGCTCTCGAGTCACGGTACTCATACGAGGAGCGCAGCTTCGTGATCTATCCTATCCTTAGCACCTACCGATCGAGAAGCGGCCGTCTTGTCGAGACCGAGGCCGTCGCGCTCGAACTCTCACCTCGCGCGGCTCTGCCAAGATTTTGCGGAGCCCCGATCTACGCGGCACCTCGTTCGAGGTCTTCCTACTGTACCGTCTCCGTTAGGCGGCAGCACCGTGCCTGCAGGCGGTGTGATTAATTGCTTAATTAGCGAGAATTGCCTTCCTGTCGAATGACAAAACGGTGCGGGTAGCGCTACAATACCGCTATAGCGCCTGACCGTCACCCGACCGTCAGGCGAGATTTCGGGCTACCGCAGGAAGCGGATAGGAGGACTAATCTTGACTCACAGAAGATCCGGTTCATGGAGAGGTGTACTATTCATCGGCGCGCTGACAGTTGCGTTCTTGTTTCTTGGGTGTGACGCGCTGTTGGACTCGGGCTCAAGCTCATCCGGCGGTGTCTCGGTACCGAGCGCGAATGCGCCGAGCTCGGTATCGACGGCGCAGTTCGCCGACGGCTTCAGCGACGACGTCACGGCAGTTACGGCAGAGGAGGCCGAAGACCTTGTCCTGGGGCTGCTTGGAGGTAACGGAGGTGTAAACGGGCTGTCTGTCGGAACTCTGAGCGCATCGGACTTGCGCGTACAGAGCGAGAACGGTGAGAACGACGAAGAAGATGAGCTCGATTTCTTACTTGAGCTTTTGGGTGAGTATCTGGATATTGATTACGGCGATGATTTCTTCAACGTTGACTCCACAGAAAGCGAGTTCACGCTAAATCTCGATAAGTTTGCTGATAATGATGATGAACTGCAGGGCACCTTATATGTTAGCGATCTCTCGCTTCGAATCAGGGAATCCCACCGCGAAACCGATACAACCCACCGGTTTACACTCAGTTTACGTTCCGCGATCACCGTCGATATAGACGACCTTGCGTTTGTTGATAACGGTGAGGGTGAGGAAGGCGAGACGATTATCGGCGTCCCGAACGGGCGGATCTCGTTCGCTGCGAACGCCGAGGCAGACGAGCGCTACAACATCGACACTGATAGAGTTTCGATCGATTACGCGCTCTCGCTCGACGCCGGTATCGCCCTGACGGTGGAAAACAGAACTGAAAAGAAGGGCGCCCATTTTCTCATTACGGTTAACGGTGGGGACCGGAACTCAGAGCGCAACACTACATACGATGAACTGGAAGACATAATAGGCGAACGTCTCCTTAGCCGCATGAATCTGCGGCTGCGCGTTTACGGCGATCCTAATGATGATCCACTGCTCGACTGGGATCTCGAGGATCTAATTGCTGCTATTGATGCTATTGACGATAACGTGGAATAGTCCGCCAAGCACTTCACCACAAGCTCGGCGGCTCAAGAG
>SLBH01000358.1 GCA_007126415.1 Spirochaetales bacterium | reverse complement strand
CGGCGCGCTCGTGAACCAAGCGTTTCGCTATGCGCATTCGTTGAAGTCGGAAGCATCCTTTCTTGGGCTGACGCCGTTGTTCGAGCACGCGTATGCGCTCGAGGAGTATCTTGCGTTGGTGCGGGATAGCGATCTCGAACGCGTCGGTGGTGTCGCGACGCTGGTCTCGGCAGCAAAGCGGGTGCAGCACGCGTTTGAGGAAGCCGAGCGCATCGTGAGGGAACAGTCCCCAGAAGAGCCCGACGGCGCAGTGGGTGAGGTGCGCCGGGGAAGCGCCGGGCCGGTTGAGCCACGCCCCGGCGGGTTGCACCGGTTGTCACGCTTCGAGCGGCGTGTGTTACGCGAGGCGGAGGAGCACGGCGAGCAGCTCTACCGCATTCGGTGCGAAATTGTTGATCCCGAACCGATGCTGTACGCGCGGATCTATCTCGTTGTCGGGAACCTCGAGCGGCTGGTGAACGTGGTCAAAACCAACCCACCGGTCGAGGAGGTGACCGATGCGTTACGAAGCTTCGAGATCCTGTGCACCGCAGAGGTCGATCCCGAGGTGATCGCCGGTGCTATCGATGTAGCCGCGATCGAGAACGTCAGGGTCGAGCAGCGCTCCTACGAAGTTCTACACGCCGCCGCGGATGAGGAAGACGACGGTTATACAGCGGGGTTTTCGGCGGGTATCCGTCTGGTAGATCTGAGCTTGCCCACGCGAAAATACGAGCGGGTTTGTCTCTATACCGATGAGCTCCGTCGTGAGCTCGATCTGATCTACCGCGCGGTAAGCAACGACAAACGCCTTCGCGACACCGCTCTGCAGCGAAGACTGCAAACCGCGACCAGAATGGCTGCTGTGGTGGAGCATACGGTCGCGGAGACCGCAGTGGTGCGCCTCTACGGTGTGTTCGACGAGCTCCAAGGACTTGTGGCGCAGCTCGGTCGCGAGCTCGGTAAATTCATCAGAATCAAGACCTCGGGCGGTGAGTTGGGCGTTTTTCTGCCGCTTGCGCGGATCCTTTCGGAGGTTTTGGCTCATCTGGTCCGCAACGCCGCGGACCACGCGATTGAGCCTCCCGAGGAACGCACGGCGGTCGGTAAGTCTGAGTACGGCGAGATATGGGTCACTGCTCACCTCGAGGAGCAGTCGCTCGTTATCCGTGTGCAGGACGACGGCAGGGGGCTTGATGGAGACAGGGTTCGCGAGCGCTATCGCAAGCTCTTCCGCGCCGAGCCGCCCGATACGCTGCTCGCGACACTCGCGACTCCCGGTTTTACGACACGTGACGAGGGCTCGGATCACTCCGGACGCGGAGTGGGGCTCGACACGGTGGTGCACGCCGTCGAGACGGTGCTCGCCGGCAAGGTGGAACTCGAGACCGGTGCGAACGGCACCGGGGGCCTGCAGAGCGGCCGACCGCAGAATGACGCCGGCACGCGTTCGGGTGTAACGTTCTCGTTGTATCTTTCGCGCGGCACGCGTCTCGTAAGCGTGCTGGTTGCGCGATTCGGGGAGCAGCTTTTTGCGATTCCGGCGAGCGAGATCGTCGAGACGGTCAGGATCGACGATCGCTATCTCAGCCATGATCACCACGGCAACACCTACTACAGGTTGGACGGCGAGGTGCTTGCGTTGTACAGCGTGGCGCCGGTTGAACGCTTTGAACAGCTTGCAGGGACACCGCTGTATGGCGTTGTAACAATGCTGCGGGATCGGCGTGTCGTGATTCTGGTTGAGGAGCTGGTCTCGGAAGAGACCGTGGCGCGTGACGAACAGCGCCACGATCACGTATACTCCCAAACACTGGAACGGCCGGTACGGCTTATCGTTCCGCTGCAGCTTCGCGTATAGGCGCAGGCTGTAGAGGCGGTGACAGATCAATCACTAGATCAATCACACTAGAAGGAAGCTATGGGACGCACACAGACGCGAGCTGAGGAGCTCATCAACAGCATTACGCATGCGGTCGGCGCGCTGATCGCGATTCCGGGGACGGTAGTCCTGATCGTGCATGCCTCGATGCTTGGCGAACCGCGAAGAATCGTAGCCGTCTCGATCTTCGGCGCGACCCTTATTATGCTATACGCAGCCTCCACGCTGTATCATACCGTTCCGATCTCTCGGATGAAGTCGCGTTTGCGGGTGTTCGATCACGTTGCGATCTATTTCTTGATCGCCGGGACCTATACCCCGTTTACGCTTGTGGCGCTACGCGGCGGCTGGGGCTGGAGTCTGTTCGGTGTGGTTTGGGGTCTGGCGCTGCTCGGCACCGTGCTCAAGCTGTTCATGATCGGCCGGTTTCGGATTCTATCGGTTGTGGTGTACGTCGCGATGGGGTGGATGGTGATCATCGCGATCAGGCCGCTGATGGAGCACCTTTCGGCACCAACCCTGCGTTGGCTGTTGGCAGGAGGCGTAGCCTACACCGCCGGTATTGTGTTTTACGCCAACCAGCGGCTGCGCTTCAGCCACGGAATATGGCACCTCTTTGTGCTCGCCGGGAGCGTTTCGCATTACGTGGCGGTGCTCACGATGCCCGCGGCCGCGTAGCCGCGGGACGTCTAAACGCGGTCTCGCCCGCACGGCGTCGCGCGGACGCCTCCCCGCGCACTCACCCCGCGCACTCACAGGCCGGCGGAGAGAAACGGCGCAGTAAGCTCCACCGGAACCTCGTAGGCGTACTCGCGCCGATACGCGGTGCGCGGCACCCGCACTACGTCGACATCGGGACGCTTGTTTAGCAACTGTTCTTCAACCTCAGCCGCAGTGTCTTGGGTCTCGGCGGTGCATTTGTTGTTGTACGCCGCGCGAAGCGGCAGCCGCAGGTCGCTCAGCCCGCTCACGATGCGTTGCGATTCGCGTAGTGAGAGATAATCGGGGTTGAATACCACCGCAATCGAGTTGCTTTTGCTCTGTAGCACGTTGTACAGCTCCACGTAGCGCTTCCACATTGCGTTTAAGTTTCGCAGTACCGTGTCGTCTTTCTCCTCGTACGGGAGTATTACGCCCTCAGCGATGTAGGTTCCGTCGAGGTTGTGTATGGTGTGACGTTTTTTCAGAAGCTCGCGGCGAATGCGCCTCAGCCGGTCGACCCAGGTGATCGTGATGTTCGGTAGCGCCAGGATACGCAACGTCAAGCCGGTGGGAGGTGTGTCGAACACGATGTACTCGAACTCGGTCTCGGTACTGATGATCTCCTGCAGCGCGGTCAACGCGGCGTACTCCTCAACACCCGGCGAGTAACGCATCGTTTTGAAGTAGGTGTCGAAGTTGAAGGCGCGCGTATACGAATAGACCTGCCCGAGAAGGTCGATATTCTCCTCTATGTACTGGGCCGCGCTTTTATCGAGATCGATCTCCTGCAGCCACAAGTTCTCGCTGAACTGCTTGCGCCGATGACTGAGGGCTAAGCCGAAGATATCGCCGAGGTTATGAGCAGGGTCGAACGACACCGCGAGCACCTTGTGCCCCCGGTCGGCGAGTTGCCAGGCGGTTGCGGCCGACAGCGTGGACTTGCCGACGCCGCCCTTACCGGTAAAAAAAATCGTCTGCATTACTATAGTCCTTCATAATCCTCGCCGCGTATCTGCGCGCATACTATAGCACGGTGAACCCGAACGCGATACAACAGGCTCCTAAAACGGCGGCAAATGATCGGGCGAAGTTTGCACTCGGCCGCGCCGTTGTTGCGCGCGAGGGGTATCCGAGGGCAATAGTTCGCCGCAATAGTCACGAAAAGACGAATTTATAGAACAATTTGACACATGTACAGATGGCGTGTAGTATTACTGCGTAAGAAAAACGCATATTTCCCGAATAGGAGGCAGAAACAGTGACAACCGTAATTGTCCTTGTTGGTTTCGTGCTGTATGCCGTGCTGTACCTCACCTATGGCCGTCGATTGGAGACGAACGTGGTCAAAGCCGACAACAGCATTCAGACACCGGCGCATCGACTGTCCGATGGTGTAGACTACGTGCCTGCGCGAAGCTCGGTGTTGTTTGGGCACCATTTCGCTTCGGTTGCCGGTGCTGCTCCCATCATTGGGCCGGTTCTGGCAATGGCATGGGGCTGGGCCCCGGCTCTGGCCTGGGTCTGGTTCGGTAACATCTTCATCGGTGCGGTGCACGACTATCTTTCGGTGATGGCGTCGGTGCGCTACGACGGCAAATCTATTCAGTTTGTTGCATCGGACCTCATAACCCAAAGAACCGGTCGCTTGTTCTACTACCTCGTGTTCTTCCTGCTGGTGCTGGTGGTGGGCGCGTTTGCCGCGGTTATCGCCGGTATGTTCATCGCAAACCCCGATATTCCGGCTGCCACCATCTATCTGTTGGTTGCTGCGGTTATTCTGGGCGCACTGCTGTACCGCACGAACCTGCCGTTTGTGCTTTCAAGTGTCATCGGGGTGGCGATGCTGGTTGGGGTAATCTGGCTGGGAACGGTGTTCCCGATCGATCTTCCGCGCGACGCATGGTTCGCCTTGATGTTTGTCTACATCATTATCGCGTCTGCGCTCCCGGTCAACGTGCTGTTGCAGCCGCGCGACTACTTGAACTCGTTTCTCCTGTACTTTGGGCTTATCATCGGCGGCCTCGCCGCGATCTTCGCGGTCGGCAGCTTCAGCGCCCCGGCGTTCACGAGCTTTGCTCCGATCGTGATAGAGGGCCAATCAACTCCGTTCTGGCCGGTTATCCCGCTGATCATCGCGTGTGGTTCGCTTTCGGGCTTCCATTCGTTGGTCGGCTCCGGCACAACTTCCAAGCAGCTCACCAGCGAAAAGGCCGGTCTGCCGATCGGCTACGGCGTTATGCTCGTCGAGGGCTTTCTCTCGACCATCGTAGTGATCGCGGTGGCCGGTTTCGGCGTTCAGGTTATTCAGGAGGCCGGTGAGGCCATCTCGGTTGCCGGGTGGGCTAGTGAGTACACGCCCGCAATGGGCGCAACCTTTCCGGGTGCCGCTATGTTCTCGGAAACCTGGGCCGCTATGGTAAGTTCCACCTGGCTTGGGTTCATTCCGGTGGCGTTTCTGCGCGCGATCGCGGGTCTCTGGGTTTCATCGTTTGCTATGACCACGCTCGACACCACCAACCGTCTCGGTCGCTACTGCGTCGCCGAGATGGCGGCTCCGCTCAAGGACCGCGGCGCCGAAGGCGCGTATCGTGTGCTGACCAACCGCTGGTTTGCGTCGATTATCCCGGCTGCCATTGGTGTGTACCTGGGGTGGAGCGGCGGATTCACGCTGCTCTGGCCGGCGTTCGGTAGTGCCAACCAGCTGATCGCGGCGATTGCGCTGCTTACCGGCACCGCGTGGGTTATGAAGCGCCTGAAGTCTAAAGCAACCGTTGCGTTCGTTCCGGCGATGCTACTGTGGGTCACGGTGACCGCGGCGATGGTGTGGTATCTTGCAATTATCGTACCGGTCGTTATGGAGACGCGCTTTGCAACGGGCGCCGTTGTTGGTCTCATCACCGCAGCAATGTTGGTGATCAACGTGGTGTTCATCATCGACTTCTTCAAGACGCGAGGCTTGCCTGCGGCCGACGAACAAACCACAACCGGCTGATGAACGGTTGAAGGAGCCGACAGTTGTCGGATGAAAGTACCGGTTCTCCAGGGCCGTCGCAGCGGCTCTGGGGTTCCATCAAAGGTTTTTTTCGTGACATGGATGATGCCCACCGCGCGAAAGCGGCGGGCCTTACCGAGTGTGAGGTGCGCGAGCTCGAGAATGTGTTCGTGTTGATCTTGATGGGTTCGTTCACCGGGCTGCCCGCACCTCCGTCTTTCATCTCGGCCGAACTGCTGCCGCATCTCGAGCATGAGCTCAAGGTAGTGAACCGTCGCGCCGAGAACGCCTCGGACGCGCTCGCCGAGATAGCCGGATGCTTCGACGTTACCTGAGGCGGTGCCGATCGTGAAACGGCTTTTTTTCACCGGAAAAGGGGGCGTCGGCAAATCAACGCTCGCCGCAACGGCCGCGTGGCAGCTGGCGCAGCTTGGGCATAAGGTGCTCGCGGTTTCGTTCGACCCCGCCCACAATCTCGGCGATATCTTCGGGCGCGAGCTCAGTCACGCCAAGCTCGCGTTCACCGACCGTCTTGACCTCCAGGAGGCCGACCTCGAGCAATCGGCCGAGGCTTACATCGACCGCAGCATCGGCGTTTTGAGCGACGTGTATAGCTACACGCACGCCTTCAATCTCGACCTCTACCTCAAGGTGCTTCGCTACTCGCCGGGGGTTGAGGAGTACGCCGCCTTAACCGCGCTCGAGCGCATCGTGATAGACGATACGCATTACGACTACATCGTGTTCGACACGCCTCCCACCGGCTTAACGTTGCGCATTCTGGCGTTGCCGAGTATCACGGTGGCCTGGATAGAGCGGTTGCTGAAGCTACGGCGTCAGATTCTGCAGAAGCGCGGTACTATCCACAAGCTCAGTGGAAAGTACGACGAGGAAGGCTTCAAGCTACCGTACACCGAGCGCGACGACACGGTCTTGCATAAGCTTGAGGAGCTGCTCGCCCGCTACCGGACGCTTAATGATTTGCTGCGCGGCGGCGACACGCACATCGCGGTTGTTTTCAACCCCGACTACCTCTCGTTTCGCGAGTCCGAGCGCATCGTGAGCGGGCTCCAGGAGCTCGAGCTGCCGCTGCGATCCGCCTACAATAACAAGGTTGAGGACGAAAACGAAGAGATCGCGCAGGACGTCGAGAAGAAGCTGTTTTCTAACGGCGCACGGAGCGTACCGATTCAGCGCGTTCCGTTGCAGCCCCCGCAGAGAGACGGCGCATACCTGATGCCGGTTGATATTACCGCAGCGTTTGTATAAGGTCCTGCTTAACGAGAGCCAGATCATGATGCATCACGCCGAGATTACCCAAGAGCCGCTGTTCTACCTGTT
The DNA here is from genome assembly GCA_007126415.1 of Spirochaetales bacterium. Lineage (GTDB taxonomy): Bacteria > Spirochaetota > Spirochaetia > DSM-27196 > SLAA01 > B1Sed10-166. The sequence continues at coordinate 873 of SLBH01000358.1, read as the reverse complement.
TATCGCGTTCACGATACTCTTGACGCTGGGGTACAACTGGGGCAAGCGCCGCAACAAGCGCATATTTGTAGACGCCTTCGAGGCTATTCAGGCAGTGCTGAACCCTAAGGATCAGCAGTTCACCAATATCGGTGGGTTAACCGGGTACCACGCGAACTTTGTGCCGAAGCAGAACAAGTTTGTGCGCAGGGTCGACGTGACAATCACGTTGCTACCGAGGCAGTCGTGGTTGTATTATCCCTTTGCCCGGCTGTTTGGGCGCACCGACCGCCTGTACTTGGTGTATCATTTGTCGCCCAAGGCGAACGGTACCATTGCTGAGGGCCACATGATCGCTCAAAAATACTCTCGCGCGGTGGGAGCAACGATAGAGAACGCCGAGCAGCTGAGCAAGGAAAGCCTAGACTGGGGCGGCGGCGAGTATTTCTTGTACTACGCGGACAGAACAACCCGCGACGCGCTCATGGCGTGTCGTAATCAGATACGGGAGCCGGCTGATGTCAGGCACATCGCGCTGGTCCCTTCCGAGCAGCGGGTGTTTGTGCTGATGCGGCCCCGCGTCGGCGCTGTTGGGCGTGTGGTGGAGCCGTTAACCACCTGGGTGAACGCTCACGTCGAGCAGCGCAAGGCGGCGATAAAGCAGCTGCAGCGGGAATCGGCGCCGGGAGCGAAGGGCTAAAGCACACCAAGGCGTTAAAGCACGAGGTCCTGTATCTTTGTTCGCCAGTTGTGGAGCAGCTCCGGCGCATCGTCAACGGTTGGATCCAGCCGTAGCGTAACGTAGCCGTAACTTCCGTAGTACCCAAGGTAGCGAAACGCCGGCGAGCGGGCTATATCCAAAAAACGCGCGGCGAGTTGCTCACGGACGTATGG
>SLBH01000288.1 GCA_007126415.1 Spirochaetales bacterium | reverse complement strand
GTAGAGAACCGAGACGCGGTCGGCAATCTCGTGCACTACGCCGAGATCGTGCGAGACGAACAGAACAGACAAGCCCAACTCAGCACGCAACCGGAGCAGTAACTCGAGGATCTGCCGTTGCACCGTAACGTCGAGCGCGGTCGTCGGCTCATCGGCGAGCAGCACCTGCGGGTTGCACGCAATCGCGATCGCGATCATAGCGCGCTGCTGCATACCGCCGGACAGCTCGAAGGCGTACTGGCGGAGCACCCGTCGCGGCAGTTCCACGAGCTCGAGCAGCTCTGCGGTTCGAGCGCCGGCAGTGCGGCGCGTAGCGGCTCGGTGATAGCGCAACAGGTCCTCGATATGCCCACCAATCGTAAGTCCGGGATTCAAATGTTTCGCGGGTTCCTGAAAGACTATCGAGATCTCGGCTCCGCGAATCCTTCTCATGTTGGGCTCAAACAGCGTAAGCAGGTCCTGGCCTTTGTAGATCACACTGCCGGAAGTTTCAACGTTAGCGGACCCGCGATTGAGGTGAAGAAGCGTATGCAGCAAAACACTCTTTCCGGCCCCGCTTTCTCCCACGAGACCGTGCACCTCGCGCTCTCGCAGCTCGAGATCGATCCCACGCAGCGCGTGCGCCGAGCGACCGTCGGAGCTGAAGCTCACCTGCACGTCTTGTAACTGCAACACGGTTTCGCCGTCGCGCCCGTGAATCTTGTGCCTGCCCATAGGGCCCCTCACGTCATGCGTATCTTAGGGTTCGCCGCGCTGTAGAGAAGATCCGCGATGAAGTTGACTCCCGAGAAAACGACCGCGGTCACAATTACTCCGCCCTGCACTACCGGAAAATCACGACGGTAGATCGCCGAAAGCAGCAGCCGCCCGAGTCCGGGTAGCGAGAACACCTGCTCGATGACGATCGAACCACCGAGGAGGTAGCCAAACTGGATCGCACCGACGGTGATGACCGGCAGCAGCGCGTTACGCAACGCGTACCCGTAGCGAACACGATGCTCAGGAAGACCGTGTGCTCGAGCGGCGAGCACGTACTCCTTACCAAGCTCCTCTATCATCGAGGAACGAACCAGCCGTACCAGCACCGCCGCGCGGCTGAGCGCCAGAGCAACAACCGGCAGCACGAAATGCAGCGGCGTCTCCGCCCCGAACAGGGGGAACCAGCCCAGCATCACCGCGAACGCCAGCAGCAGCAAGATCGCGAGCCAGAACTCCGGCAATGCCATTGCAAGGTGCGAAAACGCCATCCCGAAATAGTCGACCGCGCCCCAGCGCCGAACCGCCATAGCTACTCCAAGCGGCACCGCCACGAGTAGCGCCCCCAGAAATGCCGCAACCGACAGCGTTAAGGTTAACGGCACCCGTTCCCGGATAAGCTCCAGAACCGGCCGATCGTGAAAGAACGACGAGCCGAAATCCGCCCGTAACATGGCCCACAACCAGCTCAGGTACTGCTCGAGCATCGGGCGATCGGTACCGAGCTCGGCTCTCAACGCGGCAACCTCGCGCTCGTCGGCATCCAGCCCGGCAATTGTCCGCGCCGGGTCCCCCGGCAACACCCGCAACACGACGAACACAAGGCTGGTAATCACGAACACCGTAACGAACAAGCGCCCAAGTTTGGCGGCTGCGAATCGCAGGGAGGGAAATCGCGCGGAAGGGGGCGACATCAACAACACTCGAGGAGCGCCCGGCTATCGCTTTAGCGCCATCAGCACCCGCTCGAGCACCTTTGCGCGGTCGAGCGGCTTGACGATGTAGTTGCGAGCCCCGACCAGTAACGAGTCCTTGACGAGATCGTTCTTGCCGAGCGCGCTGATCATCACCACACAAGCGTCCTTATCAAACTCAATAATCTTCTTGAGCGCCGAGACACCGTCGAGCCGGGGCATCGTAATATCCATCGTAACGAGATCGAGATTCGGATAGAGCTCCTTATACTTCTCTACCCCTTCCTGGCCGTCCGACGCGCCGGCGACAACCTCGAAACCCGCCGACGTCAAGATCTGCCCAAGCTGCTTCGCGATGAAGATCGAATCGTCGACTATCAGCACGCGGTACGCGCTGCCGTCGGGTTTAAGCCCTTCGGGGTTCTTCTCGTTCAGACTGGGAAAATCGCCCTTGCTTTTCATGCTGCGGTCTCTCCTTTTGGTGAGCATATTATACCCGATACCGTGATAGGTAACGCAAGCAGCGCGAGTTCGCGGGTGCGAGTTCGACGAACTCATTACAAGGGGCCGAAACAAAACGAGCGGCCGACCGAGTTGTGCTCGGCCGGCCGCTCGTTTTGTCGGCATGAAATTTTGAGATCGCTTTTTACATAAGTTTTTACCTTCGTTTTGAACTTCACCTGAACACATGCGGCCGAGCTGAGCACCCAGAAGCCCATGGCCGCGCCTCGGTTCAAAACACCCCACTATCCTTGTAGCAATCCGCATGCCATATCAACGAAAGGCATCTAACTCTTTGCAGGATAGATAGTTATCGTTCATGTTCAAATCAAACCGTATGCTTCATTGTTATGCAAGATGCATAAAACATAAGACCGATGAATCTAAATCGTTATTGTGCAGAGGATTACAGCGTTATGCAGTCTGCATTGTTATGCAGTCTGCATAGCTGTCGACGCTGTGTTAGACGTCCTTCGTTTGCTTCGCGCGTCTGCTGATCGTGGATTGCGAGACACCGAGCATAGAAGCGGCAGCCGACTGATTGCCGCCACTGATACGCAGCGCCTCGTCGATCAACCAGCTCTCGACATCTTTGAGTTTCGGGAACCCGCCGAAGCTACGAATCAATCCGGCCGCAGTCGGTACTTCCGCGCCGTCCCCACCTGCGTCGGCCGCCTCGGCGTCCGGAGCCGAACCGGAAACGCCTTGCAGATACCCGCGCACCGCATCGATCATGACTCGCTCACCCGAGTTTCGCCCAACTACATCGTATATCAGCGCCTGCAGCTCGCGCACATTTCCCGGGAACCGATACCGCGCGATATACTCCAGCAGCTCAGGCTGTAGCTCCGGGGGGCTACGCTCGAGCGTATCGCATGCCTCGTGCAAAAAATGCGTGAACAGCACCGGAATGTCCTCGGCGCGGTCGCGAAGCGGCGGGAGTTGAATTCGGTGCGATACCAAGCGGTAGTACAGATCGCGCCGAAACGCTCCTTCTTGCTGTAGCAGTTCGAGATCGGCATTGGTTGCCACAACCACCCGTGCGCCGGATAGACTAGGGCGGTCGGCTCCCAGCGGGTAGTACTCACCTTCCTGCAATAACCGCAGCAGCTTGACCTGCGACTGCTGGTCTAGATCGCCGATCTCATCGAGGAACAACGTTCCGCGGTTGGCCTGTTCGATCAAGCCCTGCCGCGCTCCGTCGGCGCCGGTGAAGGCGCCTTTGCGATGCCCAAATAGCGTGTCGGAAAACATCGTCCCATCGAGACCGGCCACATTGACAGCCACGAACTCGCCGCTGCGGCCACTGAGGTCGTGCACCGCGCGCGCAATTAGTTCCTTCCCGGTTCCGCTTTCTCCGGTGATGAGAACCGGCCAGGGCGTCGCCGCAATCGCTTCCAACTGAACGAAGACGCGCTTCATCAGCGGACTAACCGTGATAATGCCGCGAAATCGCTCCGGGTTGTGCGGCTCCACACGGCTCTCGTTCTGCTGCATGATCTGAACCTGATCCTGCAGCTCGCGCAAGCGCCGTGCGTTTCGAACCGCGCCGACCATGCGCGCCTCATCGACCGGCTTGGTCATGAAATCGAACGCGCCTTGCTTCATGCAGTCTACCGCTGTCTCTATGCGGTCCACCGCGGTGATCACCACCACCGGAATCTCAGGATGGCGCTCGGTGATTTGCGGCAGCAACTGCTCGCCCGAGACATGCGGCATGTTCAGGTCGAGCAGAATGACCGAGAGCGGTTTCGAGCTGACAAGCTCCATTGCAACTCGGCTGTCATGACACAGCACCGTGTCGGAGTATCCGTGCTCGGCGAGCACCGCCTGATAGAACTCGGCGGTCAAAGGCTCATCGTCAACAATTAGAATAGAGGCGTGCGCACTTTCCATAATCTCGTTCTCCTATCATAGTATGAATCGGCTCGCCTTAGCAAAGAAAACCGTGCTATTCTCGCCGGCATGACGAACAACGACGCCCGAGTCGGGCGGCTGAACCAAGCGCCCGATCGCGCCGGCAGCTACGTTCTGTACTGGATGCAAGCATCAATGCGTGCGCGCCACAATCCGGCGTTGGAGAGCGCTATTGCATGCGCCAACGAACGCGGACTACCCTGCCTGGTTGTGTCGGCCCTCACAGAGGGTTTTCCGGGCGCCAACGCCCGTCACTACCGGTTTCTGCTCGAAGGGCTCGCCGAAACCCAAACGACGCTCGCCGAGCGCAACGCGGAATTTATTCTTCTTCAGGGCGAGCCCGTGGAGACCGTTGCGGCGGCCGCCTCGGAGGCGGCGCTCGTGATAGCCGATGCGAGCTACCTTCGAGAGCCTCGACGCCGGCGCAAGGAGCTTGCCGACCGACTGAGCACCGCGCTCGTACAGGTAGAGGGCGACGTGGTTGTACCGGTCGGCGCTGCATCGTCCAAGGAGGAGTACAGCGCCGCGACGCTCCGCCGGAAGCTGCAACCGCTCATCGAGAAGTTCTCGAGTCTTCCCGAAGAACAGCATGCCGAGTGCGGCCCCGACCGGATTGATACATCATCGATCGCACCGGCGTACCCACATCTGGAACAGCTGCTCGCCGAGGACCCGCAACGCGTACTCGACGCAATCTCGGTCGACCACAGCATTCCCGCCTCGCGTGCGTATCGCGGCGGGTTCAGCGAGGCCGAGCACAGGTTGAACGAGTTCATCGATCAACGCCTCGCAGAGTATAACATCAATCGCAACGACCCGGCGTTGAGTTGGGTCTCGAACCTGAGCGCCTATCTCCATTTCGGCCAGATATCACCGCTCTATATTGCACGGCGCGCACAGGCGGCGCTCCCGCCCGACCATCCGGGCCTCGAGAGCTTCTTGGAGGAGTTAATTGTGCGCCGGGAGCTCGCGATGAACTTCACGCACTACAACCCACACTACGACAGTTTTGAGTGCTTGCCGAACTGGGCCAAAGAAACACTTCGCGTGCACAGCACCGACGCGCGCCTAGAGCTCTATAGCCTACGCCAACTGGAGCACGCCGAGACATCAGACCGCTACTGGAACGCAGCACAGCTGGAGATGCTCCGCACCGGTAAGATGCACGGTTATATGCGCATGTACTGGGGCAAGCGCCTAATCGAGTGGCACCGCCGACCGGAGGCGGCCTTCGAGACCGCGGTTCATCTCAACGACACCTACGAGCTCGACGGTCGCGACCCGAACGGATACGCCGGCATCGCATGGTGCTTCGGAAAACACGATCGCGGCTGGCCCGAGCGGCCGATCTTCGGCAAAGTTCGGTCGATGACTGCGGGCGGACTAAAACGCAAGTTCGATATAGAAGCGTACGCCGAACGCTGGAGTTGACGGCGCTCCGCGCCGGAGCCGTGCACCGGTCTGGCTCAGTCCTCGCAGACTCGCACACTCGCACAAGCCGTACTTGACGCGGGGAGTCGGGCTGCACTACTGTGGAGTTACGGCGGCGGCAGTGATTACGCGCACGCCGGAGAGATCACGCGCATGAGAATCAGTTACAACGCTCCGGTAACACTGACCTTCGCACTAGTTTCCACCGCGGTTCTGGTGCTGGATATGTTCTTTGGTCGAACGCTCAGTTCAACGGTGTTCTCGGTCGGCGCGAGTATCGACACATCCAATCCGGTGGAGTACCTGCGGCTCGTGGCACACGTCGCCGGCCACGCAGACTGGAACCACCTCATGTCGAACTTCGCATTCATTCTGCTCCTGGGCCCCATTCTTGAAGAAAAATACGGGTCGCCGAGTCTCATCGTAATGATGACGATCACGGCGCTAATCACCGGCGTGCTGAACGTGTTGTTCTTAAGCACCGGTCTGATGGGCGCAAGCGGAATCGTGTTCATGATGATCTTGCTCGTCTCGTTCACGAACTTTCGCAAGGGTGAGATACCGCTCACCTTCATCTTGATTGTGGCGCTCTACCTTACGCGTGAGATACTGACCGCAATGCAGACCGACGGCATCTCGCAGTTCGCCCATATCCTCGGCGGCGTATGCGGCAGCCTATTCGGTTTCCTCAAGCCCAGCCGCCAAGGATAGCGCCACAACCGATCACTGTTCGCGATCTACGGTGATCACGGCGACGCCGCACGATACCCCGATGCACGCCGCCGGCGAGCCAAGAAGACGGAGAAGCAATGAAAGCGAAACTTGAAGCTTATATCGAACGTTTCCGGGAAGTCGAGCAACTCGTGGCCGAGCCCGACATTCACAAAGACCCTTCACGCTACAAGAGCCTAATGCAGGAGCACGCGCACCTAGGCGAGATAGCCGAGAGTTATGGCCGGTATACCGAACTCACCGAGCAACTCGAACAGGCCCGGGCCTTGCTCGAAGATGAGCAGGACCACGAGCTGCAGGAGATGGCTCGTCAAGAAGTCAAGCAACTCGAGCGCGATATCGAGCGCTTGGAGCATGAGCTCAAGCTGCTGCTGATACCAAAGGATCCGCTCGATCATAAGAACACAATCATGGAGATTCGTGCCGGCACCGGCGGCGATGAGGCATCACTTTTCGCAGCCGACCTCTACCGCATGTACAGCCGCTACGCCGAGAGCAAAGGCTGGAAAACCGAGATTATGTCGGCGAGCGAGACCGAGGTGGGCGGCTACAAAGAGATCGTGTTATCGATCTCCGGTCAACAGATATTCGGTAACCTAAAGTTCGAAAGCGGCGTACACCGAGTGCAACGCGTGCCCACCACCGAGTCCGGCGGGCGCATCCACACCTCCGCGGTGACCGTGGCGGTGCTCCCCGAGGCCGAGGATACCGACGTGCAGCTCAACCCCGAGGATCTTAGAATCGACGTGTTCCGCTCTTCCGGTCCCGGCGGGCAAAGCGTCAACACCACCGACTCGGCGGTTCGTATCACCCACGAGCCGAGCGGATTGGTAGTCAGCTGCCAGGATGAAAAGTCGCAGCACAAGAACAAAGCAAAGGCCTTACGCATTCTGAAAGCCAGGCTCTACGAGATCGAGGAACAGAAGAAGCAGCAAGAGCGCGCCTCGGCCCGCAAATCTCAAATCGGTTCGGGGGATCGCTCGGAGCGTATCCGTACCTACAACTTTCCGCAGAATCGCGTTTCCGATCACCGTATCAATCTTACGCTGCATAAGCTCGACAACGTGATGCAGGGATCGCTCGACGAGCTGATCGAAGCGCTCAAGCTCAGCGAACAGGAACAGCTTCTGCATTCTCAGACCGCATGACGATTACTGTACACGAGCTGCTACGCCAAGCGTCGCGGTCGCTTCAGCAGGCAAGCGACACGCCTTGGCTCGACGTCTGCGTGTTGCTCGCGCGTGCAAGCGGCATATCACGCGAGCAGCTCCTTGCCTCTTACCCCGACAGCGTCACACCGGCCGCACACGAGGCCTTCACCGGTCTACTGGAGCACCGCCGCCGCGGCGTCCCGATCGCGTATCTGCTCGGTTTCAAGGAGTTTTACGGACTAGAGTTCACGGTAAACCGCGCGGTCCTCATTCCGCGCCCGGACAGCGAGCTGGTGGTGGAGATCGCTCTGCGCCTGCTCGCGGAGTTTCCGCGCGCTCCGCGTTCCCCGCGTTCCCCGCGCCTACACGATTGCTGCACCG
>SLBH01000341.1 GCA_007126415.1 Spirochaetales bacterium | reverse complement strand
CTCCTCCGAGAAGTAGCGGTGAATCGTCGCGTCGAGCGCTTGCGCGGTGTCGAGATCGCGCCCAAACGGTTTCTCGATTACCAGGCGCGACCATCCGTTTCCGTGCGCGAGGCCGCTTTCGCCGAGTCCGGTCACCGTGGTGGAGAAGGCTTCCGGGGGGAGGGCGAGATAGTAGATTCGGTTCTGCGGAAGGCCACAGTCGTGCTCGATGCTCTCGATGCGCTCGCGTAACGATTTGAAACCGCCCGGCGCGTCGTAGTTCTCAACGCCGTGGAAGAACACGTGGTCGTCGCACCACTCCTCAAGCTCCTCGCCCCGGATCCCGGAGCGTGCCAGCGCCAGCTTTGTGCGTTCGCGAAACTCGCCGTCCGACCACGTTCGCCGTCCTACACCTAACAGGAAGGAATCTCCCTCACAGCCGTGCTGACGAGTGACGTGATAGAAGGCAGGCAGAAGCTTGCGTTCGGCCAGGTCACCGGTGACGCCGAGTATAACGAAGAGGTGCGGTTCGCTCGGGGCTGCTGTCGGTTGCTTCATGGGCGTGGGGCTCCTTATCTGCTGTGGGTTCCTCATTGGGTGGGCACGGCGTTTTCTTCGAGTATAGGATGTGGATACCGTGATTGCAATGGGTTGGGGAGTGGGGTAAGGCGTGAACGCGGAGACTTGACCCTCTACTGTGCCCCGGTGGTACAATTGGAGTAGTTCGTACTCCACGCAAGGAGTGTATCAAAATGTCTGAGAAAAGCACGTCTCACGAGCGTATCGGTGAGTTCCTCGTGAAGATCGGCGCGATGTCGGCGGAACAGCGCGATGAAGTCCTTGCCAAGCAGGAGCAGGAGCCGGATCGTTTGTTCGGCGAGATCGCGATCGAGCTCGGATACATTAGAGACGAGGTGGTGGACCGCTTCCTGCAGTCGAAGCGATAGATCGGCCGCGAAGCCTCCGTCGTTTGGAGAGGGGGCAGGCGGCTCGTGGGCGCTACAACATTCTTCCACTGGGAACGTGAATATGCAGTTTGAGTTTGCAACTGCCGGGCGAATCTTGTTCGGGCCGGGCTCGCGAGAGAGAATCCGCGAGATCGCGCGAGCGGCCGGAGAGCGCGTGTTTCTCATCACCGGCAGGAGCGGGCCGGACTACGCGGCGGTTGCCGCAGGCCTGCAGGAAGCCGGCCACGATCTGCGCCGGCAATCCGTCAGCGGCGAGCCCGATATACCGATAATCGGCGAAGCGCTTGAAGCTGCTCGCCTGCACAATCCACAGCTCGTTGTCGCGATCGGCGGTGGGAGTGTCATGGATCTCGGTAAGGTGGTAGCCGCGCTTCTTACCAACACCGGTGAGCTGACCGAGTACCTCGAGGTGGTGGGCGAGGGGCGACCGATCACCGAGCGCCCGGTACAGTTCTGCGCAGTGCCGACGACGGCGGGAACCGGTGCCGAGGTCACCCGCAACGCGGTGATCGGCGTGCCGGAGCAGCGGGTAAAGGTGAGTATGCGGAGCCCCCTGTTGCTACCGAGCTATGCGGTGGTTGATCCGGAGCTCAGCGCGTTCTGTCCGCCGTTCGTAACCGCCACGGCCGGTCTTGATGCCTGTACGCAGTTGATCGAGTCCTACGTCGGGGCAAAGGCGAATCCGCTTACCGACGGCATCTGCAGAGAGGGGCTGGTGCGCGTTGGGCGCAGTCTTCGGACTGCCTACCACGACCCGAGCGACACGGCGGCGCGCGAGGATATGGCGCTCGCCGCCCTGATGAGCGGACTTGGGCTCGCGAACGCCAAGCTCGGTGCAGTCCACGGGCTCGCCGGGCCGCTCGGCGGGTTGGTTTCGGCTCCGCACGGTGCCTTGTGCGCTCGGATGCTCGCCCCGGTGACGCGTGTGAACCTCGCGGCATTACGCGCACGCGCTTCCGAAAGCGAGGCGTTGATGAAGTATCGCCAGGCCGCGCAGCTCTTGACCGGGCGCTCCGAGGCGCAGCCGGACGATCTCGTGAACTGGGTCGCTGAGATCGTAGAGGAGTTCAGTATCCCCACGCTCGGTGCACTCGGGTTGACCGACGCATTGATTCCGGAAGCGGTAGAGAAGGGTCTGCGCGCGAGCAGTATGCAAGGCAACCCGGTGCAGCTCAAGCAGGAAGAACTCGCGGAGGTCCTGCAACAGGCGTTGTAGTTGTTCTGGAAGTTACAAACATGGCGGTGACGGCGAATGCGACGCGCCGATACGCCGAGGAGCACCGATGAGTGATACTGCGACTGATCGCATGGACCCCGAGATGATCGCCACGATAGAACGCGTGCTCGCCGAGGTTCGTGACGATGTGTCGGGAAGGCCGGTCAACGAGCTCGAGATCGTTCAACGCGTGCACTATAGCCGCGAAGCCGAAACGCTGATTGTTTTCACGACCATCGACAGCCCACGCACCTCCTGCATCGCATGCGACTTCATGACGGCTAAGCTCTATCGGCAACTGCGCGCTAAACTGCTGGAAGCATTCCAGCTCGCGTTTCCCGAGCTTACGGTTGAGGTCCGGTAACCGGCTAATCCGTAACGTGGGGTGCAGAGATGTGGGGTTCAGCTGCGTGCGTGGATTCCGTTGTACTCCGGGGTGACGACCGTTACGCCTCTTGCTTCGAGCCCTTGAATCAGGTCGGTCGGGGCGCTGTCGGTCATGAAGTAGTCGATTCTGTCCCAGTCACAGATCTTGGCGAACTTCACCTGCTCGTGTTTTGTGGAGTCGGCAAGCAAACAGACCGTCTGGGCCGCATCGATCATTGCGCGCTTTGTGTCGGCCTCGAGCAGGTTGGGGGTGGTCACGCCCTGGTCTAAAGAGTAGCCGCTTGCGCCAAGGAACACCACGTCGGCCCGAATTGATTCGTAGGCCCAGCGGGCGATCTCTCCTACCATTGCCTTCACCGGTTTGCGGATTGCACCGCCGCTCGCGATCAGGTTGATGTGTTCATCGGTTACCAGCTCGGCGATTACCGGGACCGAGTTTGTGACGACGGTCACCGCGTACCCGTGGAGTCTTCGCGAAAAAATCGCGGCGGTGCTTCCGGCATCAATAATCACGGTAGCATCGGGATACACCAGCTGAAGCGCACACCGCGCTATGGCGTCCTTTTTCTCGAAGTTCTCGTGCACCGTGTTGTTGATGTAACGCGGGAGCTCGTCGTGCTCGGGGAGCACAGCCCCGCCATGCATACGCACCGCCAGCCCCCGGCGCTCGAGATGCTCGAGGTCGGAGCGGATCGTGACGCTGGTCACCTCCAACGAGGCCGCGAGATCGTTGACGCGAACCACTCCGTTGCGTCTCAGTTGGGTTGCGATATAGCGATGTCGTTCTACGGCTGTCACGCCGCCAGTATACTATCGCAGCACCCCGGCGACAAGCTTGAACTCGCTTGAACTCGCGTGGGTGTGCAACTCGGCCGAAGCCCGGGCGGAGCAATTTTGTGGAGCAATTTGCGCTTGACTTTTCGCGGTAGCAATCTTAGCCTGCGGGTAGGTTTGGTTTGGTTTCTGGAATTTGCCAAATCTTTTGTTTGACGAGCGGCGATGAGGGCGCGTGTGTTCTCTGCAAGCCGTACAGTTAAGGAGGTGGAGGTATGCGTAAGGTTTTTGTTGTGTTGATTATCATGTTTGTGGTGCCGGCTATGGTGTACGCGGCCGGACCGCCCGAGACCGAATGGCCCGATCCGGACGAGACGATCACGGTTGTTGTTCCGTTTGGCGCCGGGGGTGGTACCGATTTGATCTTCCGAGAGCTCGTGGAGGAGATGAACAACCACACCGAGGCGGAGATCATCGTCGACAACATCGGTGGGGCCGGGAGTGCTACCGGTACCAACGAGGTTTTGAGCCTGCCGGCGGACGGGTACACGGTACTCGCGAGCGGCGCACATACCGTAACCGCAACGCTGCAGGGTCTGACCGAGGGCTATCGTGAGCTCGAGGGCATTATCGGTTTAAACTGGGACCCCTTCATCGTAGCGGTTCACCGGGATTCGCCCTGGGAAAGCTTCGACGAGCTACTCGCCGATGCGGCCGATGACCCCGAGGCCTTGAGTTTCGGGAATGCCGGCATGGGTGGCGCCACCGGTGTTCTCACGGTCGGCATGAATCTGCACTTTGACGGCGTGTTCAACGTGACGCCGTTCGACGGTGGGGCCGATCTGATCGCGAACTTCCTCGGTCAACACGTGGATATCGGCGTCTTCTCGCAGACCGAGGTCGCCGAGCATATGAACGATATGCGACCGCTCATGATTGTTCACCCCGAGCGCAGTACAATCCCCGAGCTTTCGGACGTGCCGACCTACGAAGACGCCGGATACTCCGATCTCGACGTGCCGTTCGGTTCGTATCGTTCGCTTTCGGTCCGAGCCGGTACTCCGGCAGATCGCAAGGAGGCGCTTGCCGATATCGCTACGCAAGCTTTTGAGTCTGAGCGTTTCCAAGACTACATGCGCCGCCAAGGGCTCCTTCCGGAATACTCGCGGCTTGGGGAGCTCGATGAGTACTTCCAAGAGTTGGAGGATTTGTTTTACCCGATTCTTGAAGCCGCCGATCTGCTCGACGACTAGATAGCGCTCGATGTCAGTACCTGTGAAGTCGCGATTGCGAGCCATGCCGCTGGTATGGCTCGCGTTTTCAATTGCTTACTTGGTGTTCTCGCTCTCGATCGAGGAGCGGCGTATGCCCGGCGGCGATTGGGATCCCGGTAGTACCGCCCTGCCGGTCGCCACTGCGGTGGTTATGATCGCGTGTTCGCTCTATCTCACGCTAAAAGAGTACCTCACGAACCGAGAACGAGAAAAAGCCGCCGCGCCGGGTGATAGGCGTGCGGCCGCCCCGCAGACAAAGCCCCGCCGCGGGGCGCCGGCTCACTCTCGGTCTGAAACGGCCGCAGATCCGCGGGCAACTCTGCGCCTGTCGATGCTCACGGTGGCTGTGCTAGCAATCTACGTTGCTGGTTTTCGGCAGCTCGGGTTCGTGCTGACTACCTCGGCGTTGCTGTTCACGCTCACGTACTATTACCAGCTCGGTGATGTTCGCCTACGAGCTGTCCATGTCTTGCTTCGACACGGGGGTCTTGGTGTCCTGGCTACGATGGTGGTGTTCTATCTGGGGGTGACCGCGTTGCGCTGGAGCCGCTACTTTGGTCGGATCTGGGAGGTAGAGATTCTCCGCAATCGTGCGTTCACCGCTTTCCTGGGCGTGCTGCTCTGGGCTGCGGTATTGCTTCCGGTGTTTCTCTACGTGAAGCGCCGATACCTCGACGGCGTTCCGCGTGAAGCCGAACAAGCTCAGGAACGAGGACCTTCGGAAATCAATGAGCGCGGGGTGGTATACCGGGCGGCGGCTTGGCGGGCGCTCATGATCGCGGTTCCGACGACCCTGTTACTGTATCTTGTGTTCCAACAGTTGTTTCGGGTGGCGCTGCCGCTGGGGGTGCTTGCATGATCGATGTCCTTTCAGGCGTTGCGCTGATAACGGATCCCGGAACAATTATATGGATTATGTTCGGCGTCTGCTTTGGGATAATACTCGGCGCCATTCCAGGTTTGACCGCAACGATGGGTATCGCGCTTATGCTTCCGGTCGCGATACAGCTCACCACCGCAACCGGGATGGCGATGCTGTTGGCGGTATACAGCGGTGCGATCATCGGCGCATCGATCCCGGCGATTCTTCTCGGGATTCCCGGTAACCCGAACGCTATCGCGACAGTCTACGACGGCTACCCATTGACGCAGCAAGGCCGTGGAGCGGAGGCGCTTATCGCCGCGACTGTCGGTTCGTTTGTGGGCGGGATCGGAAGTCTATTGTTGCTCGGGTTGTTTGCTCCGTTGATTGCGCGCTTCACGCTTCGATTCGGTCCGGCCGAGCGCGCTGCGCTCGCGCTGGTCGGTCTTACGATCATAGCTTCGGTCTCGGAGCGCCGCGTCGCGAAAGGGTTGCTGATGGGCGCGTTCGGGCTCTCGCTCGCGTTTCTCGGCCCGGATCGCATCACCCAGACTATGCGGCTGCCGTTTCCCTCGATCACTACCGGAACGCCGCTTGCGAACGGGATACAGCTCGTGCCGGCTCTGATCGGTCTGTTCGGTATATCGCAGGCGCTGTACGACATCGATCGCGTCCGAAGCGGGCGCTTGACGCCTCCGCAAGTGAGCTTACGCGGTTCGATTCCGAAGCCGCGCATCTTCTTGAAGATGTGGCGGTTGATGGTCGAGAGCCTCGGGATAGGAACCTTTATCGGGGCTATTCCGGGCGCCGGCGCCTCGATTGCGGTATTTCTCAGCTATCAACGTGCCCAACGGACCGCTCCCGCCAACGCGGCGAGCGATGCGCCGGAACTCGGATCGGGCGCTTTAGAAGGAGTCGTGGCACCCGAGGTCGCGAACAACGCGTGTAAGGGCGGCTCTTTGATACCGGCCTTGTCGCTTGGAATCCCCGGCGACGCCGCGACTGCGGTGCTGCTCGGTGCGCTCTTGATCAAGGGCGTGGTACCGGGTCCACAGCTATTCGTAGATGAGTTGCCGTTGGTATACGCGATTCTGTTCGCGCTGTTGCTGGCCAATATCTTTATGGTGGTTTTTCAAGTCGTGGGGATTCGGTTCTTCCCCAAAGTGCTCTCGATTCCTATCTATATTCTGTTGCCGTTGATCCTCGTGTTCTCGTTGCTCGGCTCGTACGCCGTAGAAGGGCGTGCGATCATGGCCGCGAGCTTCAACATGGGGGTCGCGCTCATCCTTGGGGTTGTTGGATACTTTCTCAAGAAGCACGACTATCCGATCGCGCCGATCGTCCTTGGACTAATCCTGGGTGATATGCTTGAGCAGAACTTCAGACGAGCTATGCGGCTCGCGCGTGGGGACTACACGGTTTTTCTTCGAAGTCCCATCGCGTTGGCGTTCATCTTGCTCGCGATCGCGTCGATCGCATACTCGGTTCGCCGCGCACGGCGCGCCAAAGCTGCCGCAGGGGAGGATGACGAGGAATGAGAATCGCGTTTTTTGGCGTTTCCGGTGCGCTTGGTGCGCCCGGTGACGGAAACGTGAGTTTCGCTGTCGAGCTCGACGAACGCACGGTCTTGGTCGATTGCTCGGGCTCTCCTGCGTCGCAACTTGCCGCGGTGGGCTGCGATCTCACTGAGCTTGACGTTCTCGTCCTCACGCATGCACACACCGATCACCTCTACGCGTTACCATCGCTGATTCACTCGGCGTGGATCGCGGGCCGCACCAAACCGCTTCCAATCATCAGCAACCACGCTACGCGCGAGCAGGCGCAGCGTCTGCTCGGTGTGTTCGGTCTCCCGGAGAAATCGGGGATGTTTCGGTTCGACTGGATCACAACTGAGGAGGGGAGCTATCGTCTTAGCGAATCCGGTGGGTCGGAGCTGAGGTGGTTTCCGGTGTTGCACGGAGTTCCGACGATCGGCCTTGCGATTCGCGAGGGAGCTGTTCGGGTGGTTTATAGCGGTGATACCGCACCGAGCGAGGCGGTGCTCGAGGCAGCGCGGGGGTGCGACCTTCTCATTCACGAGTGTTCCGGCGCGTTCGACGACGAGGCCCGCCTCCGGCAGCAGGGGCACACCTCAGCGGAGCAGGCCGGACGACTGGCCCGCGAGGCCGGGGCCGCTCGAGCTGCGCTCGTACACTTGCCGGCAACCGGCTGGGAGGCGCTTCGCGATGAAGCGGCCGAAGCGTTCGGTAAACCGGTTGAGATCCTGGCGCGAGGGTGCTGGATAACAATTCTTGCCGATAGCGGGTGACTCCTGGTATCATAAGGTATCATCGCGGCACAGGCTGTCGCGGCGAGGAGAGCAAAACGCCCAGGATAACGATCGCGACGCAATCTTTCACGAATGAGCTTGCGCG
>SLBH01000241.1 GCA_007126415.1 Spirochaetales bacterium | reverse complement strand
GTGGTTGCGGTTGTGGCGGTTGCGGCGGCCGAGTATCTCGGGACACGCGTGCTCGGGTTCGAGGATAGCCCGGTCTCGGCGGTGATGGTGGCGTTGCTGCTGGGCATCGCGCTCGGCAACACCCGCGAGCTACCGAAGGTGCTTGAATCCGGCCTGGCGTTTTCGATGAAACGCGTGCTGCGAATCGGCGTTGTGCTGCTCGGCATACGCATAAGCGTCGGCGAGGTAGTACGCGTCGGCGCGCTCGCGTTGCCGCTGGTGACGGTTTGTGTCGTTTGCGCCTTGGTGATTGTCAGACTCTTGAGCAATCGCTTTGGGGTGGCGCAGAAGCTCGGCACTCTGATCGCGGTTGGCACCTCTATCTGCGGCGTCTCGGCGATCGTCGCCGCCGCGCCCACCATCGGTGCAGAGGAAGAAGACACAAGCTACGCGATCAGCACAATCACGATCTTCGGCATGCTCGCGCTGCTTCTCTATCCGTTCTTGGCGCACACCGTGTTTGGGGGCATGGATACCGCAATCGGCTACTTCTTGGGCACGGCCGTTCACGACACCTCGCAGGTAGCCGGCGCCGCGCTGCTGTACTCCGAAGTATACTCCGCGCCCGACGTGATCGATGTGGCGACGGTCACGAAGCTTCTGCGTAACTCCCTGATGGCATTGGTGATCCCGGTGATCGCGATTCAACACCGCGAAGCGGCTGCCGCCGGTGAAGCGGGCGCCGCGGGCCAAGCCGGTGATGCCGGTAACGCGGGCTCCGTGGCAGACGCGGGCGGCCCAGGAATCCCAAACGGAACGCGGGTGGCCAAGGTGACCTGGCCGCCGGGATGGACCTGGGTCGGCAGGTACATCCCGCTGTTTGTTGTGGGGTTTGTCCTCATGTCGGTGCTGCGGACCGTTGGCGACGTCTCGTTGTGGGCATCCGGCCGCGCGCTCTGGGTCTTGTCGGCCGAGCACTGGAGCGCCGCCGTCGCGGAGCTCTCGCAAGCCGCTGTGTACGCGCTGGTGGTGGCGCTTGCGGCGGTAGGAGCGCGCACCCGTCTCAAACGGCTATTGAGGCTCGGCGTTCGGCCGTTTCTTGTAGGGCTCGCGGCGGCGGTTACGGTCGGTGTTATCAGCACCGGCCTCATCTTCGCGGCGCAAGCGATGATCGAAGGATTGTAGGACGCGTGACGTGTTGCGCTCACTCCTCGGCGCGCCGGCGTTCACCCCCGCGCAGCAACGGGAGCAACACCGTCGCGGCCGGCATGAGGGCTCCCACCAACACGAAACCCGCCGCAAACTGCCCGCGCTCGGCCAGATAGCCGAGAACGGCCGGCACCGCTCCTGAACCGAACAGATTCGCTACCGGGATCACCAGCGCCACCGCGAGGTTTCTGCTCTGCGCCGGAGCAACGCGTGCGAGTTCGATCAAGGCGGCCGGGAAGAAGGCCGCGATCAACATCGGCTGCAAGAGTACCGCGCCGAGTAGGAGCGGCCCGCGAGCGAGCCCGATACCGACCGTTACCGAGCCCGCGGCGATCGCGATTGCACCGATAAGGATCCGCGCGCCGATGCGGTCCGCGAGCCATCCCGAGACAAATATCAGCGCCAGCGCGGTAAGACGAGAAGCGCCCACGAGCGAATTTGTTACACCTTCGCTCATACCGCGCACCTCAACCAGGAAGCTCGGCAGCATCGAGTACACCCCGATCTCGAGCCCAACCGCGAGCACAAAGAATAACGCGATGATCCAGAACCGCCCGATCGACCAAATCTGCAGGACGTTCCTGGGGCTCGGCGGCGCCCCCGGAAACCGCCCACCTTCCGCGTAACGCGAGAAGAGCGCCGCGCCGATGAAACTCGCAACCGCAACCACAAGAAACCCGGCCTGCCAGCTAGAGTACCGAACCACGACGGCGGCGAGCACCGGGGCGCCGAAGAAGCCGAGGATCGGCCCGATCTCGTGCAACGCAAGCGCTTTGCCCCAATGCTCGGCCTTCGCGACGTCGGTAAGCGTGGTGATGCCTGAGGGCCCGTACAGCCCCGCCCCTGCGCCGAGCAGAACCAACCCGGTGTAAAACACCGGCAACGGAGGCGCAAACCCAATCAGCGCGAGCGCGGCTCCCACAATCAGCAACGAGGCGAGCACCGTTCCCCGGTGCTCGAGGCGCTCGGCGACGAACCCCGATAGCAGCATGCTGACGCTGTAGCCGACCGACATTACAAAGAACAGCATGCCGCCCTCGGCGTGCGTCAGAGCGTAATGGGCACGAATATGCAGCAGAAGCGGCGACAGCAGCATTCGCGCGAGAAACGTAACGCAGAGTGCGCCGACGAGCAGGAGAATTGGTCGTAGATTGAGCCGTTCCCTTGTCATCCAATTCGTTATACTATAGCAACCGGGCGCAACGCTACCGACGCGCGCCGACGCTTGCACCCGCGCGCAACCCGTAGCTACCGATGAGCCGCTCGACGATTAGGCGCCAATGTTGATTTTGCGCCCTGGGAGGCCGACCTTGACTGAACGCAGCAGAAACATTGAGTACAACGGCGTGATGATGCAGTACTTCCACTGGTACACTCCCGCCGACGGCACGCTCTGGACGCAACTTGCCGAGAACGCAGCGGCGCTGGCGGAGGTGGGCGTTACCAGCGTATGGCTGCCGCCGGCGTACAAGGGCGCGGCCGGCGGCTACGACACCGGCTACGGGGTGTATGACCTCTTCGACCTCGGCGAGTTCGATCAGAAGGGCTCGGTCCGCACGAAGTACGGCACGCGCGAGGAATATCTCGGCGCGGTTCGGCGCGCGCAACAGGCGGGCATTCAGGTGTACGCCGACATCGTGTTCAACCATAGAATGGGCGCCGACCGGGCGGAGGAATTTCGGGCCACGCCGTACAATCCCAACGACCGAACCGAGCCGATTGGGCCGCTTCAGTCCATCAAGGCCTGGACGCAGTTCACCTTCCCGGGGCGCAAGGGCGCGCACTCCACGCTGCAGTGGCATTGGTGGCACTTCAACGCCGCCGACCACAACGCGTTCGATCACGACACAGACGCGGTTTACCTGTTTGAGGGCAAGGCGTTCGACGAGGATGTCGACCCCGAGAAGGGAAACTTCGATTATCTCATGGGCTGCAACCTCGACCTCAACAACCCCGATGTGCGAACCGAGCTGTTCTACTGGGGCGAATGGCTGATCGATACCACCGGCGTAGACGGCTTCCGTTTCGACGCGGTGAAGCACGTGAAGGCCGGTTTCTTCCTCGATTGGCTGCGACACGTGCGGCGGCATGCCGGGCGCGACATGTTTGCGGTAGGTGAGTACTGGTCGGGCAAGAGCGAGTTACTCGAGCAGTTCATCGAAGCCACCGAAGGCAACCTCATGCTGTTCGACGTCTCGCTGCACTACAACTTCGCCGCCGCGGGTACCCAGGAAGACGAGTTCGACCTGCGAACCATCTTTGACGATACGCTGGTTGCAACCCATCCTACCCTCGCGGTGACGCTCGTGAGCAATCACGACTCGCAGCCGCTGCAGGCACTTGAATCGGTTGTGGAGGCCTGGTTCAAGCCGTTGGCCTACGCCCTTATCTTACTGCGTCGCGACGGCTACCCCTGCGTGTTTGCCGCCGATTACTACGGCGCGCATTACACCGACACCGGCGGCGATGGAGAGCAATACGAAATCTGGATGGAAAGCCACCAATGGCTGATCGACAAGTTTCTCTACGCCCGGCGCGCCTATGCCTTCGGTGAACAGTACGACTACCTCGACGACCCCAACTGCATCGGCTGGACCCGGCTCGGCACCGTCGCCACCCCGGGCGGTATGGCGGTTGTGCTAAGCAACGCCGACAACGCCGAGAAGCGGATGCAGACCGGCTCTCCCGAAACAACCTACATCGACCTCACCGAGCACGTGAGCCGGCCGGTGGTCACCGACAAAGACGGCTGGGGAACCTTCGCCTGCAACGCCGCCTCGGTTTCGGTATGGATTCCCGCCAAAGACCCATGAGTCGTCAGTCAATGCCACTCAGACGATCCGAGCGCTCCGAGTACACGCGTACGAACAGGTAGTCCTCGTCGTCTATCTGTCCCCAGTACGTGAGGGTGAAGACCGCATGCCAGTCGTCCGAGCCTGAGATATCGTTGCGCTCGTGCACAAACTGCAGCCGGCCGGCAGGAAACGAACCCGCCGCCTCGCCGAACAAACCCGAGATCACCCAGCGGTCGCGACTGCGGGTGAGGAGCTCGCCCGAGGCAAGAACGGTCTCGAGCCGACCTGCGAGCCCCAGTTCGGTGTACTCCGGCTCAGCCTCCGAAAAATTGACGAAGGTTCGATACCGTCCTGATACCGGGGAGTTGACATAACTGAAGGTTCCCTCCGGGAAGCCGATGAGATCCTCGGCCAAAACAACCCGCCCGTACTCAAGCGCCGTCGCCGGCGCTTCCGCCTGCGAAACCGCGCCCGCGACCGATCCCGTGAAGCCGTTAGAGGGATCAGCATCTATTCCGAAAGGCTCGGTAATAAGCACAGTTCCGGACACCACCAGCGCAGCGAGCCGCTCGTCCTCCTCCGGCGCCCAACGCGCTGCGTAAGCTCCCACCGCCGGCACCGGATCGTTTTCGAATACGTCACCCGCTATACTCTCGCTGTAGGCAGCCTCGAAACCAACAGGCTCCGGGGCACTCCCGGTGAGCACCAAAGCCCGTGCGCCGAAGTCGGTTCGGTCCGGCGTGTATCTATATAAGAGAAGCTTCTCTTGGCCGTCGGCGCGCACGCTGTGCACCACATGATGAGGTTCAACGTCATCGGGAGCGTTCGAGATCTCGATCCCGGGCTCGTCTTCCTCAACGATTACAGGATCAAGCTCGCGAATCACCAACGGCGTTGAGGCAACATGAGCTCCGCGGTCAACCACCAAGTACCCGAGAGGCCGACCCTCTGTTAGTTCAAACGAAGCGACCAGCGAGGGGTAATAGCGAATGCTGCGAACGTGTGGGTCGAGGTTCGGCAGTGAGTCGCGTCGGAGGCCAAACGACTGCCGTAACGTCATTTGCTCAGCCGTTGCAAGACTCACCGACAACGCTACGTCCACCGGAGGTGCGCTACACGCCGCAATTGCAGCCGATGCGGCAAAAAGCATACACAAGCTTCGACCAATGTTCATCGCTGCATTGAATTATAGTGCGGGGAAGATCATAATACAATCTGGAGGGTGCTAATGCGTGGGCTCATAGTTGCGGTAGTGTTGATCCTGTTATCACCCGCACTCACCTACGCACAGCCCGAGAAAACAACACCCCGGTCCGACGTTCGATCGAGTTTGCGCCACGGCGCCTGGTACCTGTCCGGTTTCAGCAGCCTTACGAGCTTCGGCTTCTGGGCCAACATCGATACCACAGACGGTGACGCCGAGATCTCGGTGCAATCATATAACCTCAACCTCGCCGGCGGCTATTTCGTAGCCGATCATATCGCGGTTGGCCCTACCGCGCGAGCTGAGTTCACCCGTGCTGTAGACCCGTCCGACAACGTAAGAACCGAGTTCGAGAGCTCGCTTGGACTGCAGGGAGCATATTTCTGGGAACCGGCGCAGTCCTCATGGGTTCCGGTAGCTCGCCTCGAAGCGGCATACGAGCGGAACTCGACCAAAGACGACACAAGCATAGACGACGGCGATACCACGATAGTTGCGCATTCGGTTGGGTTCGGGATTGGTGTGAAGATTTTCTTCCCGAGTGATCGTGCGACCTCGGAAGCGGCCCAGGCCGAGTAGCGCAGGGTGTTGCTCAGTCACAGTTTGTCGGCCGGCTGCCGGTGGTCTCTCGGGCGCAGATGAGGTAAGGCCAGTGAAGATTCGAGCCAAAGTTGTTCTCGTTGTACTTCCGATTGTCGTGGTTTCGGTGGTGATGGTCGGTGTCAGCTCTTACTTGGCGGCAACCACCGGCATCACTCGTGTTGCACACGAGTTTCTCGAATTCAAGACAACCGAACTGGAGCGCTACGCCGCTGGGCAGTGGCAGCTCTTGATCGAGAATGAGCTCACCGATACGCCGGAGATGGTGGAGGCAACTAAGCTGGGGCTTGAGAGTTACGCGCTCGGCATGCTCCGCAGCCAAACAGAAGCGGTGTTCGCGTTCGACAGTAACGGCGAGCTGGTAATGGCCACCGAGGACAACGAGCCGCTCGCTGAAGAACGCGCCGACATTCAATCCCTGGTTGCGGCTCGCCCCACGGAGCTCATAACGCCTACAGTGGCCGGGATACAGCGTGTTGCGAAGGGGTTCTATTTTCCACCGTACGACTGGTACATCCTGCACACAGAGCAGTTTGACGTGTTCTATCACGATCTGCAGCGTATCACGAGTCGTACGGCGGCGATTTTGGGAATCGCTACGCTTCTGGCCGTGTTATTCCTCATCGCATTTGCAGGGACGTTGACGCGCCCCTTGCAGAATGTAGTGAGTTCAATGCGCAGTATCATCGCTTCAAACGACCTCAGCGAACGCGTCCCGGTGCAGTACCGCGACGAGACCGGAGAACTCGCGCACACCTTTAACGTCATGACCGAGGAGCTCGAGCGTGCGTACGGTCAGATTAAATCTTACGCGCTCCAAGCGGTGGTTGCACGCAAGAAAGAAAGCAAGATTCGAAATATCTTTCAGAAGTACGTGCCGCAGGAGTTGATCGACCGCTACTACGCAAACCCCGAGTCAATGCTGGTCGGGGAGAACCGCGTATTATCGGTGCTGTTTTCGGACATCCGCTCGTTCACTTCGATCTCGGAGGCGATGAATCCCGACGACCTAGTGCAGTCATTGAACCATTACTTCTCGGTAATGGTCGACATTATCATGAACCGCGGTGGGGTCATAGACAAGTACATTGGCGACGCCATTATGGCGTTCTTCGGAGCCCCGGTAAAACATGACGACGACGCCTATCAGTCGGTGCTTGCCGGCATCGAGATGTGCAACGGGATCACCTCATTCAACGAGAGTCAACGCGCCGCCGGCAAACCGGAGTTCCAGATCGGCGTGGGCATTAACTATGGCGTTGTCACGGTGGGGAACATCGGCACCGATAAGAAGATGGACTATACCGTTATAGGTGATATGGTAAACCTCGCTTCGCGCCTGGAGGGACTCACCAAGTACTATCAGGTACCGCTACTGATCTCGCAATCGCTGCAGCAACGTATCGAGGGGCGATTGCCGACACGCCTGCTCGACGTTGTCGCGGTAAAGGGAAAGACCACAGGGGTACGAATTTATACTGCTGCGCGTGAGCTCAGCGCGGCTCAAGAGCGTGTGTGGGAGCTGCATAACCAAGCGATGGAACACTATCTCGACCGGCAGTTCACAGCTGCGACCTCACTGTTCACCCAGTTACTGCGTCTCGAACCCGAGGATGCCGCAGCAAAGCGCATTTTCGCACGCGCCGAGCGTTTTCAGAAGCAGCCACCTCCGGCGGAATGGGGTGGAGTTGAGGTTATGGAGACGAAATGAGCGTTCGGTTCCTCCCGGCATTGTTTCTTCTCGGCCTTACACCGTTACCGCAACCGGCCGGCTTGCCCGCAAACGCCTCACGACCGCGTATACACGTGAGCAGCGCTCAGCCTGCGTCTCCCGAACAAACCGCCGGCGATACCGAGGCGCGAATAGCGGCGCTACTCGACGAAGCGCTTGTAAACGAGTTTCGGGCACTCGGTTTTGCAGTAAGCCAGGACGGCGACGAGCCGAGCAAGCGTCCCGACGCTGTAGAGTTCACGATATCCTCACGGTTTATCATAGCCGGCTCCCGCATGACGTTGGTGATGACGGTGCGCGATCCCGAGACCAATCTCGTACTCGGCGGAGGCAGCTTCGTCGGCACGCCGGACCTTGGGCTGATGAATACTGTGCGCGTCGCGGCGGCAGAGATTGGCCTACAGATACGCAGCGTTGCAGC
>SLBH01000055.1 GCA_007126415.1 Spirochaetales bacterium | reverse complement strand
GATCGAGACATAGATCAGGTCCTGAGCGCCTTTGGCTGTACCTCGCCAGCGCTCACCCAAAGCGCCCACCTTGCTTCGATTGGCAACGTAGACCTCCAACCCCGTGCGTGACTGCACGAGGGCCTTGAGCGGAACGTCGAACCAGTCGAGATCTGTGGCGCTTTGAATGATTCCGTTGCGCATATCGACCAGCCCGGGGGACCCTACGCCTAAGCCACGGAAAATTCGCCGCCCTCCGTTGCGGTTCAGCACCCGGGCAACCGCATCGCTCAGGGCCTCTACCGCTGCCTCGGCGCTGCTGCCGAGAATCTCAATATCTTCGCGATCCTGTGGCGCGGCATCCAGGTCCGTCAGGATCACGCTCCATCGGTAGTCATGCATGCTCGCGCCGAGCGCAAAAACGGCTTCCGGACGGAACTCCAACAGGACGGGAGGACGGCCGCCCGAGGAGATCCCAAAACCGGCCTCCCGAACGATGCCCTCGCGAAGCAGGCTGTCGGTCACGATGCTCACTGTAGCCCGGCTGAGTCCGGTAAGATCGGCGAGCCCCGGGCGGGAAACGGTTCGCTCATGGCGCAGTATCTCGAACACGTGAGCACGGTTGATCTCTTTGAGCAGTTCCGGCTGTCCTATTCTTGCGTTCACAGCGGTCCCCCGAAAGACGTGTCACAATACTAACGATAGCGACCGGTGCGCGTAACAGGATTTGTGCCTACCGCGGCAGCCGTCGCGCCGGTTGCGTCCCCTTATGATAAACGGCAACGAACACTTCTGCAACATAATAGGATAAGCGATGCGAACGTGGCGAGAAAATGGAGTTAATAATTTTTAATGGTGCGGAATGCGCTGTTTTGTTGGCTACAGTACGGCATACTTTAATTATAAGATTGACAAAGTAAACGGGGTGGGGCTACGATTATCGGTGATGAGCGCTCCAAACAAGCTCTCGGCGCGGGCGAACTCAGAGTTGTACCTCACCGGGTTTACCGATGAAGCTGCGGATGAGCTTTCGCGACAGATTGCGGTCTGCCGGCATTTGGGGTGGTCAAGAATAGACTTACGCACCGTCGACGGCGGCAACATCGTCGAGATTCCCGACACAGAGTTTGATGAGGTCTGCAAGAAATTGGCAGAGGCCGGTCTTGAAGTGAGTAGCTTCGGCAGCCGCATCGCGAACTGGAGCAGACGGGTGGACGACGATCCCGACGCCGATTATCGGCTGCTGGAAGCGGCTATCCCGCGCATGCACCGCCTCGGCGTGAAGTATATCCGCATCATGAGCTACCGCCCCGACTCGGCCGCAGGGCTTTCGGCTGCGGAACTGGAGCGCCGCGTTGTGGAACGGGTTCGCACCCTTGCCAAGATGGCCGAAGCCGGGGGCGTGATCTGCCTACACGAGAACTGCGACACCTGGGGCGGTCAGAGCCACGAGCACACGCTGCGCTTGCTCGACGCCGTGGGCTCTGAGCACCTAAAGCTGGTTTTCGACACCGGTAATCCGTTCGCCACCCTCGACGTTCGGGGCGAGGTTCCGTACCGGTTTCAAGATACCTGGGAGTTTTACGAGCGGGTGAAGCCGCACATCGCCTATCTTCATATCAAAGACGGCGTTGTGGCGGACGGGCAGGTTGTCTATACCTTCCCGGGCGAGGGTAACGCGGAGGTGCCTCGCATTCTCGCAGATCTCGCCGCGAGCGGATACCAAGGCCCTATCTCAATTGAGCCCCACCTTGCGGTGGTGTACCACGATCCAAGCGTTACCGCCGGCTCAGAGGAGCGTTGGGACAGTTTTGTTGCGTACGCCAAACGAACCGGACGCTTGTTGGAACAAGCCGGGTTCGAGCTTAGAACGCCGTAAAGGCGGCTAAACACGACGGAGCAGCGGCTCGGTCGAAGGAGGAGAGGGTTATGAAAAAGCTCATCGTGATGATCGGTGTGCTGGTAGTGGTTGGTGTGGTGATGGCATTTGCCAGGGGCGCCGCTGAAGAGGATCCCGATGTGTGGGAGCCCAGTCGGCCCATTACCGTGGTAGTTCCGTGGGGCGCGGGCGGCTCCACCGACCAGACGGTCCGGCCGCTGGCCGCAGTGCTGGAAGAAGAGCTCGGGCAGAGTGTCGTGGTGGTCAACACCCCCGGCGCAACAGGCTCGGTTGGGACCGCCGAGGTCCTGAACTCGCGCCGCGACGGGTATATGTGGGCGTCCGGGGCGGCAAAGGATCTTGGAACCTATCGAGTCCGAGACCTTCTCGAGACCGATCTGGATGACTGGGTTCTGTTCTTGAGCCTTGCCCAGGTGAATGTGGTTTCGGTTAACGCCGACGAGCCGTATCAGACCTTCGACGAGCTTGCCCAGGCGTTTCTCGACAGGCCGGGCGAGATAGATGTGGGAACCGCCGGCGTCGGCTCGGCCGGACACACCGCGATTCAGATGATCAACCGCTATCGGCCGATTGAGTACACCGAAGTTACTTACGGCGGTGGTGCTCCGGCGGTGACGGCCACGGTAGCGGGCGAGGTTCCGGTGACCACGCAGTTGGCGAGCGAGCAGGTCGACATGATCCGCGCAGGCGAGCTGCGGCCGCTCGCAGTGTTGGATGATAAGCCGTTGATCCTCGACGGCGTTGACGAGGAGATCCCGCCGATCACCAACTGGATTCCGGAGTTTGAAGCCGCCCCGATCTATTTCGGCATTTTCGTGCCCGCAGACGTTCCTGAGAACGTGATCAACACGCTCGGTCGTATCTGGGATGAGTCGATAGTGGGCAACCAACGGTTGGAGCAGCTTGCTCGCGAGTCGGCAAGCGTATTTGCTCCCAAATGGGGCGACGAAGCCCACGCGGCGGCGTTCCCGATGGTGCAGCTCGACGCGTGGCTCGCGCACGAGATGGGTGATACGGTGATGCCGCCCGACGAGGCCGGGATCCCGCGCCCGTAGCTTGTAGGTGCACCGTCATCTAAAACGAGGCTCATTCGCGCAGCCCGGTGGACAACACGGGCTGCGCGCTTGTCCGGAGCGTCCACGAGCAGCGTGGTCACGCGGCTCGACTACATGGAGTTTGGGGGAGGCACGATGGGTGACAAGCTCGATCAAGACAACGGAATGCCGCGTGCGGACTTCGTTACCGGCCTGGTGCTGCTCGGGTTCAGCACAGCGGTACTGTACTTCTCTATTGCCATGCCGAGGCTCGAGCACCGCGGAATCAACCCGTTGTCGGCGCCGGGCGTGGTGCCGGGACTGCTGGGCGCGATTATCGGTGTATGCAGTCTCGCGTTGATCATCCGCGCTGTGGTGCGCGGAGGCTACCGGCTGCGGCTGTCTAAGCGGTCGTTCAGTGCGTTCGTGACGAGCCCTGTTGTACGGCGTATCGTCGCTACCGTCGCTATCTGTCTGGCATACGCGTGGGGATTGGTTGGGCGCGTGAACTACACGCTGGCTACATTTCTGTTTGTGGCGGTGTTTGTGTTGTTCTTTGAGCTCGTGTTCGACCAGGAAAAACGACGGAGCCCCAGGAGCACCGTCTGGAAGGCCGTGCTCGAGGCTGTGCTTGTGGCGGGCATCGTCTCGGCGGTGTTTCAGTATCTGTTTCTCGTTTCTTTACCCTGAGGACTATATATGCTGACGCAAGGGATACAGCTTTTCTTTCAAGAGCTTACCGCCTTTCTCACTCTCAGGACCTTATTCGATGTACTCTGGGCTACGCAGCTCGGAATGATCGTCGGCATGCTGCCGGGGCTGACCGCGACGATGGGTGTAGCGCTGATGACTACACTCACGTTTCATCTGCCGGCGACCAACGCGGTGCTGATCCTGATGTGCATGTACATCGGTGCGATCTACGGCGGCGGCAGAACCGCGATTTTGCTAAACATTCCCGGCACACCGGCGAACGCAGCTACCGCGGTGGACGGGCACCCTCTTGCACGGGCGGGCCGCGCGGGTGAGGCAATCGGTATCGGTACCACCGGGAGCTTTATTGGCTCGGTAATCGGAATGCTGTTGCTCGCAACCTTCACCCCGATAATCGGGCGCTTTGCGTTGCGGTTTCAGAGCTTTGAGTTCTTCTGGCTCGCGATTTTCGGCGTGGTGATCAGCGGAAATCTTACCGCACCGAAGGACCCCCTCAAGGGCTGGATCGCTGGTTTTCTCGGTCTCTTTGTGGCGATGATCGGGATGGAGGCGATTCACGCGCATGTACGGTTCTCGTTCGGTTATCGCCCGCTTTCCGGCGGAATAGACCTCATACCCGCTATGGTAGGCGCGTTCGGCTTCTCCGAGATCATCTCGATGATGAAACACATACGCGTCGAGGTAATTCAAACCAAGATAGACCGGGTCATTCCGAAGTTCAAGACGATCTGGGGATATAAGCGGACAATAACGCGATCGGGTATCGTGGGCACCTTCGTAGGCGCCATCCCCGGTGTGGGAGAGGATATAGCGGCGTGGGTTAACTATGATCTCGCGATGCGCTCCAGTAAGAAACCGGAGGAGTTCGGCAAGGGCAGCCTCGAGGGCTTGATCGCGTCCGAGACCGGCAACAACGCCGCGGTGGCGGGTGCGATGATACCGGTTCTGTCTTTGGCGATTCCCGGATCGGCGCCCGCGGCGGTTCTGTTGGCCGCGATGTTCATTCACGGCGTACGGCCCGGACCGCTTATCATGGTCGAGAATCCGGCTTTTGTATCGAGCGTGGTGGCGATGGTCTTCCTCGGAACCATTGCGATGTTTGTGCTCGGGCTCTCGGCGGTAAAGCAGATTGTGAAGGTTCTGCTTGTGCCGCGAAGCAAGCTTATGCCGATTGTGTTTACGCTCTGTGTGATCGGCGCGTTTGCGATAAACTCGCGCACGTTTGATATCGGTGTGATGGTGGTTTTCGGGCTGCTCGGCTACGCGATGCGCGAAATGGACTACCCGGTAGCACCGATGGTGCTCGGCATCATTCTTGGGGAGATACTCGACACGAATCTGCGACGGGCGTTGGTCATTTCGCGGGGTGATCTTACGCCGTTCTTTACGCGCCCTATTTCGTTTACGTTGTTTCTTATCGTGTTGCTAAGCCTCGTGAGCCGCACGTCGTGGTTCATCGCCGCGCGCAAAGCGGTGACCGGAGCTATCGTTCGGGCGGTACGCGGTGCGGTGCAACGAGTTCGCAGTTGAGAAAAGGAGGGCGCGAGATGCAAGAGCGCAAGGTATTGAAGGCGGGCCTGGTCGGCTCGGGGTTCTCGGCGCGCTTCCATTATGAAGCGTTGGAGCGCGTCTACGGCCTCGACTGTAAGGTTGCCGGGGTTTACTCGCCGACCGCCGAAAACTGTCGACGCTTCGCCTCCGAGCGCGGCCTGGAGGCGTTTGACGGCTTAGACGCGTTGATCGAGGCGACGGATGTCGTTCATATCTGTACCCCGCCGTCGACGCACGAGCCGGTCGCCTGCGAGGCGCTCGCCGCCGATCGGAGCGTGATCATTGAAAAGCCGTTCACCGGTTACTTCGGCGAGGGCAGCGATAGTGGTGATTTCGATGGGCGTAGCTTCGACCGTGAGCGAGGGCTCTACGGCGCTCTCGCAAGCATTCAGCGCATCCGTGAGGCCGAGCGGCGCAGCCGGGGGACCGTGATGTACGCCGAGAACTGGGTGTACGCACCGGCTATCCAGAAGGAGCGCGAGATTCTCGAGAAGACCGGTGCGCAGATCCTTTGGATACACGGAGAGGAAGCACATTCCGGCTCGCATTCGCCGTACTATGGAATCTGGAAATACTCAGGCGGCGGGGCGCTGATGGGCAAAGGGGTTCATCCTCTCACCGCCGCGCTCTACCTCAAGCAGGTTGAGGGACGGGCTCGTGACGGCGTCCCGATCCGGCCGGCTTCGGTCAGCTGCCGCACGCATTTTGTCACCGGTTCTGAGAACTACCGGGACGCCGGGCACCTTCGCACCGGCTACCAGGATATCGAAGACTTCGCCGGGATCCACGTTACCTTCGAGGACGGGATGTGCGCCGACGTGTTTGCGAGCGAGCTCGTGCTCGGGGGTGTGCATAACTGGCTCGAGGTCTGCGCCAACAATCATCGCACGCTATGCAACATCAACCCCAACACCGCGATGCAGACCTACAATCCCGAAGAGTCACAGTTCAACGACATCTATGTGGTGGAAAAAACCGGCACCAAGCAGGGCTGGGCGTTCACCTCGCCGGACGAGGACTGGTTCACCGGCTATCAGCACGAGATGCAAGCGTTTTACCAGGACATTGCCTCGGGGCGCGAGCCGGAAAGCGGAAGTCTTCTCGGCGGCGATACCATCGCCACGGTCTACGCAGGTTACCTGTCCGCAGCGCGCGGGGGCCAAGAGGTTACCGTTCCGCGCGTGGAATGACCCACAGGCCGTGCGCGGGTTCAATGAACAGGTTCAATGAACAGGCTGATGAATAGGGCGCTTTTCACCAACAAGTTAGCGATGCTGCTTTACGGGGTGTCGGCCGTGCTGATCGGGCCGACACTTCCGGGAATCATCGCACAGTTCGATCTATCACTGAGTGCCGCCGGTCTCATCGGCACGCTCCAAAACGCCGGCGGCGTTTGTGGCGCGGTCGTGGTGCTTGTTCTCGCCGAACGGGTTTCACGTCCGGCGGCGATTCTGGTTTGTTTCGCGCTACTTGCCGCGGCTCTGATCGCGATCGGCGTTTCCGACCGCTACCTGACGCTTGTCATAGCGTTTGCGGCGTCCGGAGTATTCATTCGAATCGTCGATGTGATGCTCAATGCGCACACCGGTGATCTTACCCCGGGTGACTCCGGAAAGGCGCTGAGCGCGCTGCATATGTTCTACGGCATCGGGGCCTTTGCCGGCCCAATGGTGGTGCGCGGGCTGATGCGCGCCGGCGTGACCTGGGCGGGCGTGTTTGTGGCGGTGGGGGCGTTGTATCTTGCCGCCCTCCTCGCAACCAGCACCTTCTTTCGTGGCTACCTCGCCTCCGGCAGACGGTCGGAGTCCCGCTCCGCCTCGGTCGGCAGCGAAAGCCGGCGGCAAGGCGCGGCCGCCGACAAGCCGATTGTGCTGATCGGTGTACTGGGTTTGCTCCTGTTCTTCTACGCGATGCACCAGATCGGCGTTGTCGCCTGGCTCCCGTACTACCTCGAAACCGGACGGGCCGCAAGCGCCGACCTCGCGAGCTTCAGTCTTTCAGCGTACTGGGTCGGCATTATTGCCGGCAGGTTTCTCACCTCCCGCATCGTGGCGCGCGTAGGGGCGGAACCGATTCTGTGCGGCGGTGCATTTGTGGGTGCGGCGGCGGCCTCGGCCGGGGTCCTGGTGCCGCTTCCGAGTCTGGCGGTGATACTTTTTGCTATCGCGGGCATGGCGAGTGGAGCCACCATTCCGCTTGCCTATAGCGTGGGCTACCGGGTGCTGCCGGACCGAACCGGCAGTGTGACCGCGTGGATGTCGTTGGTGATGCTCGGCGGAAAGGTGCTCAGCCCGTGGCTCGTGGGCGCAGTGGCCGACCGCGCGAGTTTGGTGTTTGCGATGATGCTTCCGGCGCTGGTCCTATTTGTGAGCGGAGCTCTGGCTTTGGTGATCCTGCAGAAGATGGCTCAGCTCGCTGTCGCCGGGAGTCCGGCCACGACGTGGTAGGTGCCGCACCCGTCGTAGGGGTGACTGGAGGAATGATGTCGGAACCGAACAGCCCGGTAGTGTTGGTAACCGGGGCAAGTCGTGGCCTGGGACGCGGGATCGCGTTGGAGCTTGCGCGTGTGGGCTACTCGGTCGCGATCAACTATGCTTCGAACCGGGCCGCCGCCGAGGAAACGCTCGAGCTTTGCCGCCGTGCCTCCGCGGAGCGCGCGGGCGCCCGGGCCGCCGAGGAAGCCGGCGCCCCGCCCGCACGCGATCAAAGCCCCGCTACGGCCGGCGCCCGCGCCGCCGAGGAAGCCGGCGCGGCGGTAGGTG
>SLBH01000009.1 GCA_007126415.1 Spirochaetales bacterium | reverse complement strand
GGACCGCCGAAGCGACTCTTCTCTTGCTCGACAAGCGTTTTCACCTCGGAACCACGGTCTGCGATCGAGTCTACCCACGCGACGCCTTCGGCGATCCGGCGCGAGGACAGGAGCAGTCCGGCGATCACGAGCTCCTTTACACCGTTGGCGTTGGCGCCCGGTGTGTTGAACACAACGATACCTTGTTCGGTGCAACGTTCAACCGGAATGTTGTTCACGCCGGCGCCGGCACGCGCAATTGCCTTAAGATTCTCCGGCAACTCCATCTCGTGCATCTTGGCGCTACGCACCACAATCGCGTCAGGGTTTTCGACCTCACTGCCGTACTCGTACCCGCGATCGGTCAAGGTTTTGAGTCCGACCGGGGCGATGTTGTTCAAGGTCTTGATTCGAAACATGATGTTACTCCTTAGAGGTTTCACTTGCGGCGTTCAAACTCTTTGGCTCTACATTTCTTGGCTCTACAATCGAAAGGTGCAGCTCATCGAGCTGCGAGGGATCCACCTCTGTCGGCGAATCGTCCATCGGCGAGACGCCGACGGTATTTTTGGGAAACGCGATGACCTCGCGTATGGTGTTCTCGCCGGCCATCAGCATCACCAGCCGGTCGAGCCCCGGCGCAATGCCCCCATGCGGCGGAGCGCCGTACTTGAAGGCCTCGAGCAGAAAGCCGAAGCGACGCTCGGCCTCCTCGAGCGAGAACCCGACGATCGAGAAGATACGCTTCTGGAGTTCGGGATCATGGATACGAATCGAGCCTGAGGCGAGCTCAAAGCCGTTGCAGACCAAGTCGTAAAGATCGCCCTTGACCGCACCCGGGTCCTGTTCAAGCGTATCGAGATACTCCTCTCGCGGCATGCTGAAGAGATGATGCGCCGCCTCCCATTTTTCAGCGTCCTCGTTCCACTCAAACAGTGGGAAATCGATGATCCAGCAGAATCGGAACTTCGCGGGGTCGGCGAGCCCCATCTCGCGTCCGAGCTTCGAGCGGACCGCTCCGAGTGCGGTGCAGGCCGTCTTCCAGGTGTCTCCTACAAACAGCAGCAGGTCTCCTGCCGAGGCGCCGAGCTCCTCGAGGATGCGGTCGGCGACGGTGGTGTAGAAGCGCGACACGCCCCCGTCGAGCCCCGACTCGGTGACCTTCATCCAAGCCAAGCCCTTGGCGCCGTAGATCTTGGCGTGTTGCTCGAGCTCGTCGATCTGTTTGCGCGAGTACTGCGCGGCGCCGGGTACGCGCAGCGCCTTCACGACACCGCCGTTTGCTACGGTGTCTTTGAAGACCTTGAACTCGCCCGAGGACGCGATCTCGGAGAACTCCGTCAACTCGAGCTCAAAGCGTAGATCGGGCTTGTCGCTGCCGAAACGGTTCATGGCCTGGTCGTACGCGAAGCGCTGAAACGGTGCATCGAGCTCGTAGTCGAGCGCCTCTCGAAAGACGTGCGCGAACAGGCCTTCGGTCAGCCGGAACACATCCTCGCGCGAGACGAAGCTCATCTCGATGTCGATCTGGGTATGTTCCGGCTGGCGATCGCCGCGGGCGTCCTCATCGCGGAAACAATGGGGGAGCTGAAAGTAGCGATCGAAGCCCGAGACCATCAGTATCTGTTTGAAGAGCTGCGGCGACTGCGGCATAGCGTAGAACTTCCCGGGGTGCAACCGCGACGGGACCAAGAAGTCACGTGCGCCTTCGGGCGTTGATCGAATCATGGTGGGAGTCTCGATCTCGTAGAAGTTCTGGGTGTGCATATACTCGCGCACGCGAAACATTACCTCGTGCCGCAGCCGGATCTTGCGCTGCATCGAGAACGAGCGCAGGTCGAGGTAGCGATACTTCAGGCGTAGGTCCTCGCGCGCGTCGCTCCGCTCATCGATCATGAACGGCAACGTCTCGCAACGCGAGAGGATCGAGATCTCGCGCGCCGCGACCTCCACCGTGCCGGTAGCCATCTCGGGGTTGATCATGCTGTCGGGGCGTTTGCGCACCGTACCGCGGACCGCGATGCAGTACTCGAACCTCAACTGTTCGGCCGGCGTGCGGGCCTCGGGCGCCGCGTCCTCATCGATCACGATCTGAGTAATGCCGTAGCGGTCGCGCAGGTCGATGAAATGCACGCCTCCGTGATTGCGGTTTCGATGTACCCAGCCGTTGAGCACGACCTCACGGTCGAGGTGTTCCGACGATAGCTCTCCACAGGTGACGGTTCGCTTTAAGTGTTCCATTGATACAAAAACTATCGGATTAGGGCCGGAAGCGCAACTACCGCCTCGGTGTTCTCGCCGGCCGCCGTCACCCCAAGGTTTGCCGAGTGCCGCGAGCCGAGTGCCACGACCCGCGGGCAGTGCTGCCGGCCGAGTGCCGCGACCCGTGCCGCGGGCCGCGAGCCGTGCACCGTCGGGTGCGGTTTCAGCCCGGGGGCCAGGTGAGCTGCCGTCCGGCGATGATGTGTGCGTGGATGTACTGCACGGTCTGCTGCGCATCGGGGCCGGTGTTGAACACAACGCGGTAGCCGCGCTGGTCGAGACCGAGGTTGCGCGCCACCTGCGCGATGCCGCGCATGTAGCGGCCTACCGCGTTGGGGTCTTGATCGGCGAGATCGGCGAAGCTCTCGTACTTTCCCTTTGGAATCACGAGTACATGAGTGGGCGCTTGGGGGTTGATGTCTCGGAACGCGAGTACCTCGTCGTCCTCGTGCACGATCTCGGCCGGAATCTCCTTGCGCAAGATCTTGTCGAATAAGGTGTCTTCAGCCATCTACAACCTCCTGGTGTTTGCCCTCAGTGTAACGCGAACGGCGCCGTCGGTCACGCGCCGCGGCGCGGCCGGCGCAGCACGGTGCACGCGGTGCACACGGTACAGGATCCGATCACTCAGCGTTGCGAGCCTTGATCCGTCGAAGTATTTCCGCATAGCGCGCCGCGTTTATGGGGTAATAGCTGAGAACCACGATCCCGACGAGAAAAAACAGCGCCGGAACAGGACCGATCAGCAAGCGAATGCCCAACTCAGCGAGTTCGGTCTGGGCCGGCGCCGGCGTCCCCGGGACCGCCTCCTGGTATCCGAACCACATCAGCACCCAACCGCTCAACGCGATTCCGAGAGCCTGACCGATCTTACTGACGAAGGTCCAGAGCCCGTAGAACACACCCTCGCGCCGTACCCCGTGCTCGGCGTAGTCGTACTCAACCACGTCGGGAATCATCGCGAACGGCATTACGTACTGCGTGGCGAACCCAACGCCGGCGATCGCCATCAGCACGACCGCGAACGCCATTCCGAGAATATGCCCGAGCGCGAAGAACAGTAACACCGCGACTGTAAAGATACCCATCCCGATGTTGTAGCTCAGCTTCTTCCCGATGCGTTTGGAGATCACAACCCAAACCGGGATGAACGCCATGCTCGCGGCCAGAAGCACCGGTAGCGCGATCTGAAAACCGCCGGCGTCGCCGAAGATCGTGCCGAAGTAGTATAGCATGCTTGCCTGCAGGATATTGACCCCGGTTACATGGCAGGTCCAGGGGATCAAGATCGTCAGAAACGGCTTCATACGTAGTGCGTCGAGATATGCGCGCAGCACGGCACCGGCTGTCGATACGCGCCTGCCTGCGGCCTCTCGGACGCTTGCAAAGGTTATAAGAAAGCTTGCGGCCATGATTAGCCCCATGATCAAGCCCGCCGCGGTCCAGCCGCGCTCGCCCCCGCCGAACAACGAGACGATCGGCAGCACCAATATCGCGCCGCAGAACGTGCCAACCACCGCGAACGACATCCGATACCCGTTGAGCACGGTGCGCTCATGGAAGTCTTCGCTGATCTCGGGCGTGAGCGCGCCATATGGTATCAAAAACAGCGTGTAGGCGGTGTTCAGAAGACAGTACGTCAGCGCCACGTAGACGAACAACGCGCCCTGAGTCGGCAACTCGGGGATGCTGAACATCGCGACCATCATCACAGCGGTAGTGAGCGCGCCGAGCGCCATGTACGGTCGCCGGCGGCCCCAACGGGACTTGGTGCGGTCCGATAGATACCCCACCGCCGGATCGGTAACCGCGTCCCAGGCTTTGCCGATCATGAGCGCCGTCCCGGCGAGGCCGGCGCGCATCCCAACCGCGTCGGTGAGGTAGAACAGGAGGTAGAACCCCATCATTGTGAAGAACAAGTTTCCGCCGAGGTCCCCTACCCCGAACCCGAGCTTGATGCTGAGCGGGACGCGCCGATCGCTGCCGTAGACGCTACTCATGCGCTCTAACCGAAGCGGCGCGCTTGAACGCCGCGCCGCGGCACTCGGTGCAGCCGAGTACGTGGATATGTTTGCGATCGCGGCGCTCGAACATGCGGGCGACCACGTACCCGTCGGCGCTCACCTCGTTACCGCAGACCGGGCAGATTCGTGGGTGCCGGCTGTTTGCGGGATAGCAGTAGCGGCAGCCGAACAGGTGCGCGATAGCGTCGGGGGCCGCGCGCGACCGCCCCGCCGCACTCGCCGGCGCCTCGGCCTGGGAGCCGTCGCCGGAATACACAACCGAGTGTACGGTCTCGCCGCGCTTGAGCATGCTCTTGCAGAGCGGGCAAGGCCGCAGAACCTCGAACGAGCTCCGGCTGCGGTCGGCCATGCGATTCGAGAGAAACTGGTAGTCGTTTCTCCGCATTCGGATCAGGCTATACAGCAGCAGCCCGACAATCACTGCGGTAATGATCAATACAACCGTGTGAATTATCCGCCTCCGTTGCACATAGTATCCAAGGCGCGTTCCGGTAGGCAAGCGCAATCGGTTTTCATACAATACCGTTTGTGCCGACCCTTTATATTGTCGCCGGACCAATTGGAAACCTAAAGGATATCACGCTGCGCGCCCTCGAGACGCTCCAATCGGTCGAAACGGTGTTTTGCGAGGACACACGGCAGACCGGCAAGCTTCTGCACGCGCACGGAATAAAGAAGCCGATGGTGAGCTGTCACGCGCACAACCAGCAACGCGCCTCCGAGCGGGCGCTCGCGCTGCTCGGCGAGGGTCGTGACCTTGCGTACCTGAGCGACGCCGGCACCCCCGGCGTGAGCGACCCGGGCTCGGCTCTCGTGGGCGCGGTTCGGGGTGCCGGGCATCGGGTTGTGCCGATCCCGGGCCCTTCGGCCTTGACCGCGCTGTTGAGCGCCTCGAGCTTCGCCGGCAAGACGGTGGTGTTCGAGGGATTTCTGCCTCGTAAGCCCGGCAAACGCGCCAAGCGGCTGCGTGAGCTGCTCGAGCAGCCGTTGCAACAGGTGCTGCTCTACGAATCTCCGCACCGCATCGCGGCGGTTCTCGGCGAGATTGCCGAGATCGACCCAGATCGGCCGGTGCTGCTCGGGCGTGAGATGACGAAACTGCACGAGGAGTTGCTCGAGGGGCCCGCCTGCGAGGTTCTCGAGCGCATCCAGGCGCGAAACTCGGTAAAAGGCGAGTGCAGTTTGCTTGTGTCTGCGGCGAAAAAGCACTAAAATAAAAGGCAAGCGGTGTCGATAGTAGAACTAAGAGTGTACGGGGTGACGTACGAATGAGTATTGAAAGACTTGGACCAATTGATCCGATCCAGAACTACGGCAAAACGGGGCAGGTAGGTCCAAACCAGCGACAGTCACATAACGACTCGATCTCGGTTTCCGAGGAAGCGCGGCTCAAGAGTGAGCTCTATAACGCCGCAGAAACGGTTCGATCTACATCGGACGTGCGCGCCGATCGCGTAGCAGAGGTAAAAAGCAAGCTGGAAAACCCCAACTACATCGACAATGTGGTCCTGAACGCCGTGGCGGAGCGCATCATCGATCTCTTCGACACGGAGTGATCCGGCCCGATCGTGCCGCGAAATCGCGCAGAGCGGCTCCCGGGGGCTCTGTTTTTTTGTGCAACTGAGGAGCGATCATGGCCGACCTCGTATTCCAAGTACCGGCGAAAACCACCTTTGGGCTGGACGCGGTAAACCGTGTCGGCATGATTACCTCTCAGTACGCCGAGCGAGCGGTGCTGGTGACCGAGACCGTGCTGAACGAAGGCAAGGCAATTGGGCGCGTGCAGGATCTGCTTACCAAGAAGGGCATCGACTGCATCACCTTCGACGAACTGCTCACCGGCGCCGAGGATCGTGTCGCCGCCGAGATTCTCTCGCTGGCGCGAGCTTCCCAAGCGCAGGCGGTGATCGGCATGGGCGGTATGAACGTGCTCACCGTCGCGCGCTGCGCCGCGGTGGCGTTGTCCGAAGGAGTCGAGATCGCCGACCTCTACGAGGCCGATCGTGCGCCGGCCGATCGTGGCAAGCCGGGAGTGGGGCGCGGTAAGGCGCACCCGGCAGCCTATATCGAGATTCCCACCGCGGTTCGCAACCACTTCATGTTCCGCGATTTTTGCATCCTCACCGAGAGTACCCGTAAATCTGCTCGCATCGCCCGCACCGGCACCGAGGTGTTCAAAGCCGCGCTGATAGACCCGCGACTCAGCCTCACGCTCTCGCACAAATCGGCCGCCGCCGCGCTGCTCGACGTCTTGCTCGCCGCGGTGGAGGGGTATCTCTCGACGAAGGCCAATTTCCTCTCCGATACCTTCTTGCTCGAGTCCGTCCGCGTCATGACCGAGGCGGTTCGTGCGGTCGTTAAGGACTCCGCCGACGTTCGCGCGCGTACCCGCGCGTATCAGGCGGGGTTGCTGTGCGCGCTCGGGCTTTCTACCGCTGCGCAGGGTCCCGCCGCGGCGCTGACCTACGCCATAAACGCGCAACACGGTATACCGAAGGCCTGGATTGCGGCGGTTCTGTTGCCGCACATCCTCGAGTTTCATATCGGTGCGCGGCCCGAACGTATCGGGAAGCTTGCGATCGCACTCGGTGAGGATGTCGACGGAATCAGCGCGGCCGACGACGCGGCGAAGGCGCCGCGCGCGGTGCGCAGAATGATGGGCCAGTTGAAGCTCTCATCTCGCCTGCGCGACTTCGACCTCAACCTCGACGATATGGTCGACGTAACCGAGACCGCGGCTGATTTTGAAATGGTGCGCTACAGCCCGGTGCCGCTCTCGGCA
Source organism: Spirochaetales bacterium (assembly GCA_007126415.1). Classification (GTDB taxonomy): domain Bacteria; phylum Spirochaetota; class Spirochaetia; order DSM-27196; family SLAA01; genus B1Sed10-166. The sequence continues at coordinate 925 of SLBH01000009.1, read as the reverse complement.
CAAGACCTTTACGACCTCGTGAAGCTCGCGTTCTAAACCTTCCTATGATTACGGTGCGCAAACTTGCGCGGCTTTCCGAAGACACTCGAAGACGCAAACTCGTGCGCCTGCTGACGATTCTCGAACGGCTTCTCAACGCGCCCGGCGACCCAACCGCCGCGCACGGTGGTGGTGCTCTTGATACCGGCAACCGTGGCGCGCCGGCGAGGCCGCCGGCGGTGGACGCGCGATACTGGCGGGATCTGCTCGGTCTCATCGCCGAGGACGCCGGGCTTCCAAACTCGCTGCGCGCGACCGCCGAGCGCAGCGCCGGCCTGCTTTCTGCGCAACCGGGCGACGAGTCGGCGCAGAGCGGGCATGCCGTGGTTGCGCGTGCGGTCAACGACCTGCGGCACGGGTTGCAGTCCGTTACCGGAGGCGAGTCTGCCGATTGGGACCTGCAAGGCCCGGCGGGCTTCGCGACGAGCCCGCACCCGTCCGGGCCGCACCCGCCCGGGGAGAATGCGTTGAGCGGGGCCGCATTGTACCTCGAACGTATTCGCTCGCCGTTCAACCTCGGGGCAATCGCTCGCAGCGCGGCGAGCTTCGGGCTAACCGAGATTGTGCTGTCGCGTGAGACCGCCGCCGTCGAACACCCCCGCGCTCGGCGCGCAGCGATGGGAACGCTCGCGATGCTCTCGATTCGTGTGGCGGAGCTCGATGCCGTCGGCGACGCGCGCCCGTTATTCGCGCTCGAGACCGGCGGGACTCCGATAGAGCGATTCCGGTTTCCGGCCGACGGCATCGCGCTTGTCGGGAGCGAGGAGCTCGGCCTCTCGCCGAGCGCGCTCGAGCGTGCCGACAGTTCGGCGGGCCGGGTTTCGATCCCGGCGCCGGGTCCCAAAGGTTCGCTCAACGTGGCGGTTGCGGTGGGGATTCTGTTGTC
>SLBH01000330.1 GCA_007126415.1 Spirochaetales bacterium | reverse complement strand
GATGCTGACGAAATAAAACGCGAAGTTACCCGCCACACCCAGACCGGCAATCGCCGACCAGAACCATAATCGGCCGTTTGCCAATCCGCTACCGCGCGGGCGAACGCCCAACCACACGAGAACAAACAACAGCCCGATTGCGCCCCGGTAAAACGACACCACAACCGGGTCCCAGCCCTCGGCCGTGAGAATGCCGCCGATCCCGCCCGATAGTCCCCAGCATATTGCCGCAGCCGCAACGAACATCGTACTCAGATTCATTGATGTGAGGTCATAGCACATTACCGACGCTGTCGGGATACCTCGATCGTCTCTTGAACAGTTCGCCCTTGCGCTACGAGCCCCGGCAAAGACTCACACGTTGCCAGGTACTGCCCGTCTTCCAGGTGCTCGATATGCAACCGCAATCTGTATTCTTCTACCGGAGATGACAACGCGTGTGGGGGAGCCTTGTCCAGAATCCCAGTGAGGCAACGCGGGGGATTGACTGTTTGTGTTCTGATTATTACAATTAAGCACTACGAGCCGCCGAATGAGGTATCCGGTTGAAGATCGTAATGGACGCAGACTGTCTCATTAAGCTGACGAAATCGGGCTTGAAAGAAGCTCTGTGTTCTGCGTGGAGTATAGCGATTCCCCGGGTGGTGGAAACGGAGATTGTGACCGCGGGTGCAGGAAGGCCTGACGCTGAGCTAGTTAGAGAAAACATCGAGTTGAACCGAATCGCAGTGTGGGACGATGGGGCCGGCGTCGACACACACCGAAGGGGTGAAGACGCAGTTCTGGCTATGTATCGCCACGGCGGATACGCTGCCGTTGCTTCCGATGATGCACGGTTTATACGACGTCTTCGAGTTCTCTCTGTTCCTTTCGCCGTTCCGGCGGTGATCATAGTGCTCCTCCATCGGGACGGAGTTCTCACGGACGACGCCGCACGAGCGGCGCTCGAGGAGCTTCGTCAACATATAAGTCCGGATCAGTACGCCACCGGAGTTCTGATGCTCACGGGTGGAGGTGAAGAATGAAAACTAAGACCTTGCGCGTCCCGGAAGATCTGCGAGACGCCGTGCAGGATTTGAGCTCGGCCGAGCACATTGAGGAGTCCGTGGCCATGCGCAAGCTTATGTACATGGGCTACGAGGTATTCCTCGCGACGCAGTATCGCTCCGGCCGGCTATCACTGCGAGATGTAGCGCAACGGCTTGATTTGCCGTTAAGCGAGGCTTTGGAACGGCTGCAGGCCCTCGGGGTATCCGGCAACACAGGGGCCGACGATACTCTCGCCTCGCTGCGGTCTCTCCGGTCTCGCACGGGGCCCTAAACACCGACTCACAGCGGCCGGTCGTTGTCCTCACCCGGTCTGAGGTGATAGGACTTCCTCGCAGCGTAACGGTGGCTCCTGTTTCCTGTACTATGTGCGGATCCCTTTTATCCTGCAACGGTCTGTATTGATGAGGTGCAGCGCTTCCCGGACCTTTTCCCACTGCTCCGTGCCCTGGTTGATCGCGACCGCCGGCCGAGGCGATTCCTCGTGCTGGGGTCGGCATCGCCTGATCTGCTCCATCAGAGTAGTGAGTCGCTCGCCGGCCGCATTGCCTACGTTGACCTCCAACCGTTCAGCTATGACGAAGTGGCGGCACACGGTGACCTCATTCAACACTGGCTGCGGTTCGTCGTGCTCGCGCCACGTGAGGATAGTGCTCGATACTAACGTTCTGATATCGGGAGTACTAACCCCTCACGCCGCTCCCGGTTCCGTGGTGAATAGCGTTCTGGATTATCGTGTGACTGTTCTCGTGGATGACCGCATATTGTTCGAGTATCGAGACGTTCTGAAGCGGCCCAGGTTTGCGTCCCCTTTGAATTACGTGCAGGCGCTCTTGAAGAGTTCATCATCGTTCTGCGCAGCCACAAATAACCGTTTCCGGTCGCGTATCATTTACTAAGTGACACGAGTTTGTGGGCCACGCGGGTTGCAACGAGAACCGAGGTTGCGCCCGGCCGTGGCGCTACGATGCTACAACGGCCGGATCAAATAATCCGAAGTACGACGACTACAAGAATCACGACTACCAATGCGCTGATAATAAAACCCATCTGACACTCCTTCCCTCAGGTTGAGGCTAATACGTCGGCGCGCTATATACGCGCTGATAGTAATAAGTTAGCTATGTTGGCTAACGCAGTCTGTGCGGTGCCGAACAGAGGAAGGAAACTAGACCGAACGAAAAACCGATTCGCGCTCTATCATCCGCCGCCCGGCACTGAACGCACACAGAAGGTAAATGACAACCCACAGCGTGGTGACCCATATACCTGCCGAATGGGAGTTGCCGAGAACAATTCCCTTGACAATCACCCCGAGGTTCAGCAACGGGACATGGTAGTACCAAAACGGAAGCGTTCGCATATCCACCGCAAACGTCGCGTAACCGGCCGCGGAGGCGAGTATCAGTACGGGTACACAGAAGGTTTGAGCCGCCTTTGACGAGCGAGCATATAAGCTTATAAGAAACTCGATTGCGGAGAAGGTTAGGGCAGCCAGAACGGCGGGATACGCGAGCGACAGTAGGGTCCGCGCGGTCACGGTGAACTCAAGTCCTTCAGTAACTGCGCTCGTTGCGATGTAGGCGAACCCGGCACCGCCGGCGAAAGAGACGATGCCGAGGACCCCCATTGTTGCAACCGCGGCGAATTTCCCTGCCAGAATCGTGGATCGTCGTGCGGGGCTTCCGAGTAACGACTCCAGTGTCTGTCGTTCCTTCTCTCCGGCACCTAGATCGGCGGCGCTCGCCAGCGGGCCGATGGCTGCAGAAACAAGTATAATCATCGGCAGGAGAAACGACAGGATGAGTGTTCCCGCGCCCGCAGCGGCGGGGTGCATTGGGCTCAGCTGCATGGAAAAGGGTGTGGAGACGGGTTCAGTGTCTTCTGAGTTCGTCCCGTTAACGGTCGTCAGGTACGATAGGTATTCCTTTAGCATTGCCGTTACCAATTCACCGCCGGCCAGCGATCGGTTGTTGGTGTTGTCGAATACGACGGCAACTTTGGGTGAACCGGCTTCGCTGCGACTTGTTGCGCGCTCCAGTACCACAGCGACGTCTATTCCGCCGGCGGCAACGGCTTCCTGGACGGTACCTGAGGAGGGGAGCTCCACCACATTTAGCTCGCTGCGACCCGCCAAAAACTCGGAAACACCGGCCGTTTCCGGACCGGAGACGGCTACCACCGTTTCCGCAGGCGGTCCGATCCCGCCCAACTGTCCGCCGTAGGCGAGGATCGCCGCGAGAAGCGGAAAGAGCAGTAGCGGCACGGCGACCGATACCAGCACCGTACGGTAGTCACGGAACAACTCGGTGATTTCCTTGCGAAACACGATCAGGGTTTCGCTTGCAGCCGCAAGGGCCGGCGACCTCATTGTGTGACGCTCCTATTCGCCAGAAATCGGGACCGCAGCGAGCCGGCATCCCCGCCGAAATCTCGGCCTCGGTGGGCTTCGTCCACTATCCTCCCGGCATCTATGGTCAGCACACGGTCGCACAGCTGCTCGAGCTCTAACGTGTCGTGGCTCGAGAGTATTACCGTCTTCCCTTCACTGCGACTGCGGGAAACATAGGCGTGTACCACCAGCGTAGTACCGATATCCAGAGCGGTAGTGGGTTCGTCGAGAATCAGAAACGGTGGATCGTGCACCACAGAGCGAGCGAGCGCAGTGCGCTGCTTCATCCCGCTGGAATAGGTCGTGACCAGGTGGTCGATAAAACTCTGCAGGCCAAATAGATCTGCAAGTTCCTCCAGGCGTAGCTCACATTTCCTGCGGTTAAGGCCGTTCAGAGCCGCAAAATACCGGATGTTCTCACGACCGCTGAGACGAGCGTACAGCCCGCTATCGCTTCCAAACAGTACCCCCATGCTCGCGCGCACAGCCCGCGAAGTGCCGACGGTATCGTGACCGCCGACAGATATGGTACCGGAGGTGGGACTGAGCAATGTGGACAGCATCTTGACGATCGTCGTCTTTCCGGCGCCGTTGGCCCCGAGCAGTCCAACTACTTCCCCGGGCGCAGCATCGAAGGTCACGTCGTCTACCGCGCGAACTGCGTTGGCCGAAAACTCTTTGCTCAGGCCTCGTACCTCGATGCCTCGTTTCAACTGCTCGCCTGCCTCAATCAGTGGCATAGTTGCAGACTTCAACGAACCATCTTTACTCGCGTGCCGGCGTTTACGCGGCTTTCGAGTTCGAGCTGGTTGATCAGCGCAATCTGTTCGATCGATACCGGCGGTGTCGAGCCCTCGTAGTAGGTTTCATAGAACCGGCGCAGCGTCACGGTCCGGTCAACGCCGATCACGTCCAGTCGCATCGGCTCCACGTCGATCGCGTCGCGGTCGGTCAGCGCGGCGAAACTGCGCAGCGAAGCGTTGACCGTTTCGCGATACGTCGGCCAGGATTCTGCTTCCGAATACCCGATCAACTGATAGATCTTCTGATCATACTCGATGAATGCCACGGATCCTTCGAGCCGGCCCGCTTCGCTCTGCGCCCCAAAGGTTCCGATGCCGGCAGTCAGCCCGTTGATCCGCGTTCCCGTGATTCCCTCTCCGGTTATCTGCTCGACACCATACATTTGATCCGCGGCGGCATCGATGGATGTCTCGCTTGAGATCGAGAGCTGAAGCGCCGCATCGCGTTGCTCGCTGACCGCGATCACTGCCTGTCTCTGGTTTATCACCGCCCAACTTTCGGGGAAATGAAGACTAAACCGCAGCTCAGGATGATAGAACACCCCGTCACGGCTGTAACCTTGGCGCGGGTCTTCACCGTAGACGATTCCATCGATTCTGTCGAGAAACTCGTCGCGACCGTCCGACCGGTACTCTTGCGGTTCGAGATCCCGGATGTGCTCGCGGATATTTTCCTTGCGGTTCTCCGGATACGGATGCGTGGCCTGCCACTCGGGAAGCCGGGTGCCGTCACCGGAGGCGGAAACTCTTCGCAACGTTTCCATTACACCGATCAACGCCTCCGGATCGTAGCCCGCATCCGCCATATAGCGCACGCCCAGCTCGTCGGACTCGTTCTCATCGCCGCGGCTGAACGACAAGAACAACAGCTGCATCCCGGCACCGGCAAGCGGCGCGATACGCTGCAACTCCGGATCAACCAACACAGCCAACCCAACCCCGAGCTGTGCAACTTGCATCTTGCTTATGCGGTTTGAAGCATGCCGCGCGGTCACGTGACCAATCTCGTGGCCCAGGACGCCGGCAAGCTGTGCCTCGTTGTTAAAATGCGCCAGAATCCCGCGTGTTACATAAATGTGACCGCCGGGAAGCGCAAACGCATTCACCGTCGCCTCATCAATCACACGGAAGGTCCACGGCAGATCGGGCCACTCGCTGTTGGCGCCCATCGGAAGGCCAATCCCGGACACGTAGTCCTGCAGCGCTTCATCGGGGTAAAGCCCCATCGTATCGCTGATCTGCGTATCGGCCTCGCGCCCTATCTGGATCTCCTGATCCATGCTCATGAGGTTGAACTGGCGCTCGCCCGTGGTAGGGTTCGTCATGCATCCGGCCAGCCCGCTGAACAGGGCCACGACGACAAGCGCCCCCGCGGTGCGAACCCCTCGAGCGATTGCGTTATTTTTCATCGTTCTCCTCCAATTTAAGCGAATCAAGGGATCGATTCGCCGGACCGCTTGGATAACCCTGAATGAGGCGTGTATTCTGTAGCACTACCAAGACGAGAGCCGGGCTTGGTGCCATAACCAACAGCAACTTGGCTCGGCTCTCGCCGGACAACCTCAGATCAGCGAGTTACCACCGGCCGATCTGAATCCCCGTTGAGGAGCCGATAATCCCGAAGGCGTTCAGCACAAACAGGAGCACAACGACGACAACGACCACATTCAAGATTTTTTTGACATTGGCCTGCATCGGTATGTAGTTATTGATGGCCCACAAAATCACACCTACCACAACCAGGACAATCACCAACTCTATCAACGACATGATATTCCTCCTCGTTCCGAGTTACGTCAAACTTACGCATGCACGGATACGGCCGTCTGTTCGCCGGCGCACACAAGGCTGCGGTCAACCGACGAAATCGATTATCGATAGAGTTCTTTCACCGAGAGCTTGTCTCTTGAACTGTGTGCAGGTGGACTATCTGCAGGTGCCGTTTGAGTTCTACGATCACGAATAACCGTTTGCACTCGCGCGTCAGGCCGGCGGAAGAAACACAACAATGCGGGTACCGCCGCCGTCGGCCTCTGTCGCCGCGATGCTGCCTGCATGAGCCTCTACTATTTGACGGGCCACCGAAAGCCCCAGCCCGCTCCCGCCGGTGCTGCGGCTGCGAGCGGAGTCAACACGGTAGAGCCGATTGAAGACTGCTATCCGCTCATCCTCGGGTATCCCCTTGCCGTTGTCCTCTACCATGATCTCGATTCCGCGAGCGTCACCAGCGGCACGTCGCGCGCTAAGCGTAATGCGATCGGCGGTCTCAGAATGGCGAATAGCGTTCGACACCAGGTTAGCCAACACCTGTCGCAGCCGTTCACGGTCACTTTCTATCTCGGGGAGATCACGCTCGGTCTCAATCACGATGCTGATCCCCCGGTCTGAAGCTTCGCGTTGAAACAGCTCATGCACCCGTTTGAGAACAGCCGCGATATCGGTAGGGCTCCGTTCGATGGTGAATCCCGGACTGTCCATTGAGGAGACGGTGCGTACATCCGAGATCAGCCGATCGAGCACGGCGATTTCCTGGTGCAAGGAGCGCAGGCTCTCCGCATTTACCGGGTAAATGCCGTCGAGCATCGCCTCAACCTCGCCGCGCAGCAGCGTGACCGGCGTGCGCAACTCATGAGCAATGTCCCGGAACATTCGCCGCCGCTCTTCCTCCGCCTGCGCGAGGGCGTCGCGCATAGAGCGGAACGTATCTGCCAGGGTGCCGATCTCGTCGTTTGCGGTTGTCGTGACCGGGACCGTCAAGTTGCCTGCGCCCACGGCCTGCGCCGCCGCAGTGAGCTGCCGAAGCGGCCGAATGAGACCGGCGAGAAACAACGATCCGAACAACAGCGCAATCAAGGAAACCGCCCCGGCGGAGACAACAACCCCCATGCGGACCGAAGCGAGAAACTGCTGCTGCTGCGTGTCGAACGTGCTGTCGATCATCGAGCCGACCAACACCCAGCCCACCGGCGCGTCCGCATGCATCACCGGGACACCCTGCTCGGCAGCCCGCGTGCTGACGGTTTGCGGGAGCGGATTGTCGGTGGTATCCACCGCGACAGTGCCGTCGTGCTGAACCAGTACCACCCGTTCCGGCTCCGCCGACCCAATCATGCCACGGCGCATTGGGCCACGCATTTCGCCCATCCCGCGCATCTCATGCATCATATGATGCTCGTCCTGCCCAGGCGCGCGGGGTATTTGCTCTACCAGGGCTTCGGCGCCGCTAAAACTGCCCTGATCCCGATAGTAGGAGGCAAAGTTCATGGCGATGTGCTGCGCCCGCATGGCATCCTGCTCGGCGATGTAATCGCGAAAATGGTGTTGGGTGATCTGAGTCACGACGAACAGGGTGACACCGGACCCCAGCACCACGAGCGCCGCCAAAAGGGCCGTCAGCTTGAACCAGAGTCTGGTAACCATTATCGGTCCTCATCCTCCCTGAGCGAGGAAGCGATAGCCCACCCCGCGGACAGTCTCGATGAAGCGAGGTTGCTTCGCATCGTCTTCCAAAGCCCTTCGAATATTCTTCATATGTGCATCGACGGTCCGCTCGTAGCCTTCGTAGGCATGACCCTGCAGACGCTCCACCAACTGCATGCGGGTGAACACTCGCCCGGGATTGCGCACCAGAACAGCGAGCAGATCAAACTGATAACTCGTCAGCTCTACCTCGGCGCCGTCACACCGCACTTTGCGCTGAACCGGGTCAAGTGTCAGCCCGCCCGCAACCACCGGCTGTTCATCGCCGCGCGGGG
>SLBH01000264.1 GCA_007126415.1 Spirochaetales bacterium | reverse complement strand
GCTCGCCGCTACTGAGCTCCAACCAGAGACGCACATGGCCGCGGTGCATCGCTCGTGGCAGCATACCGCCGCTGCTGCGCCGCAGGAACTCGAACCCGGTGCTGGTGCCTACCGGGGGCGCTCCGCGTCGTCCCGAGCCGTAGGTCGCCGAAGAATCGGGCCGCTCGGCCTGTGTAGTACCGGCAGTCCCGTCGCTCGACGGTGTCTCGCGTGTTCCTGGACCGAGCCCCGGCGGATAACTGCTACGACAAACCACCGCAGCAACCTCGCTCAACGCCAAGCGCCTCGTGGCCGCCAGCAACGGTACGCCGATGCGACTCCGCACGGTGTCGGTCTCTCGATCGAACGACCACTCCTCGAGATAGATCGCCGCACCGGCCGAGACGAATGCTGCCGCAAGCCGTAACAAGCTGACACCGGCCGGCCCAAACGCGGCTGCACCGAAGCCGACCGCAACGAGCGCAAAGAACACTCTCCAACCGAAACTGAAACCGAGTTTCAACCGCTCATCGCTATGTTCCTGAGGCTTTAATCGGTATACCACGCGCTCGTTGTACCGCTAGATACGTATTCGGTCAAGGTTAGACCAAGGTTAAACGGAAAAGATATGGATAAACCTGTAACTGTTGCAAGTCCGCGGAGCCTGGGCTATAATCCTAACCGTTCTGGTATCAGTTTCAGACACTGCACAACAACCGAATACCGCTTCAACGCACAAAGCATAGAGGTAGACCGCAATGCGGCAGAACAAGACATCCGGAACCCGTCCGATCGTCCATGCCGGGGTAGCCACCTCGGTAGACCACGGTGTTGCGTCGGTAGCCATAGAGCAGCGCTCGGCATGCGACGAGTGCCGGGCCAAGCTGTTGTGCATCGGCGGCCATGAGCGCGTCGGCACGGTACAGGCGGCCTGCCGCGATAGGCTCGCGCCGGGCGACCGTGTGCGGTTGGAGCTCGCGCCGCAGGTCGGATGGTTCGCGGTAACCGTCGCGTTCGTGTTGCCGTTTCTGTTACTCGTAACCACATTTTTTACACTCGAGGCCCGCGGTCTCGGCGAGCTCGGCGCAGGTCTCGCAGCTCTTGGTGTGCTGCTGCCCTACTATCTCTTGGTATACATGCAAAGAAACCGCTTGGCGCGATTCGTAAGAATCGAAGCCTATCGTATGACTCCTAATGAACGAGGTACGCTATGACAGAGCTCTTGATATACTCGGCGTTATCGCTGGGAGGAGTAGCGGCCGGCTTCGCGGTCGTACTGTACATTATCTCACAGCGTTTCAAGGTCGAGGAAGACCCCCGTATCGGCGAAGTAACCGAGCTTCTGCCGGGCATTAACTGCGGCGCGTGCGGGTATCCGGGGTGCTCCGGCTTAGCCGAAGCCCTGGTAGACGCCGCCGACGAGGGAGATATCTCGCACCTAACCTGCCCACCCGGCGGCGCCGACACCATGAAGCAGGTCGGCCGGTACTTTGGACTCGAGGTCGGCAGCAAGCACAAGACGCTTGCCGTGCTACGCTGCGGCGGCAGTTTTGCCGCAGCACCGGCGAAGAACGAGTATCAAGGCCCCGAAACCTGCGCTATCGCGCACTCGTTGTACGTGGGCGTCAACGGATGTCCGCACAGCTGCTTGCGTCTTGCGGATTGCGAGGTAGCCTGTCCGTTCGACGCTATCGAGATGAACGACGAGACCGGCTTGCCCGAGGTCATTCCGGAGCTGTGCACCAGCTGCGGCGCATGCGTGAAGGCGTGTCCGCGCGATCTGTTCGAGATCCGCCCTCGCGGTAAGGGCAAAGCCGAGCGGCGCGTCTGGATCAACTGCCGAAACAAGCAGCCGGGCGGTATTGCCCGCAAGAACTGCTCGGTAGCCTGCATCGGCTGCAGCAAGTGTGTGCGAGTCTGTAACGAGATCGTTCAGGCGATCAGTATGGAAGACAACCTCGCGTACATCGATCCGTACAAATGCATATCGTGCGGTAAGTGCGTTCCGGTTTGCCCGACTAAGGCAATTCTTGCGACGTTCACGCCGCCCAAACCGAAAGAACCGAAGAAAGAAACAGCCGATACTCAGGCTTAAACCAGCAAAGGAAGGCGAAGGATATGGCAGTAGTTAAAACCTTTCCGATGGGTGGCGTTCACCCGCCCGAAAACAAGTTCACCGCTGATTCCGCGATCCAGATCCTCGATCCACCTGATGAGGTAGCGATATTACTCGGACAGCATATCGGCGCCCCGGCCGAAGCGGTAGTCCAGAAGGGCGACACAGTCAAGGTCGGGACCCTTATAGGCGAAGGCAAAGCCTTCATCTCGGCCAATGTGCATTCCTCGGTCTCCGGTACGGTTAAGCGCGTCGACGAAGCGCTCGATGCCGCCGGGTTCCGTAAGCCGGCGGTAGTCATCTCGGTTGAGGGAGACGAATGGGAGGAGCGGATCGACCGCTCACCTGAACTCGTCACCGAGATCAACACCCCTGCGGAAGAGATCGTGCAGCGCATCAAAGCGGCCGGCATCGTCGGCATGGGCGGGGCCGCTTTCCCGACAAACGTTAAGTACATGGTGCCGGAAGGCAAGCAGGTCGACACGCTCGTCATCAATGGTGTCGAGTGCGAGCCATACCTTACCGCCGACCATCGCCTCATGCTCGAGCATACCGACGAAGTGCTTATCGGCGTGGAGGTGCTGCGTCGGGCGCTGCAGGTAGAGCGGGCGGTTATCGGCATCGAGCTAAATAAGTCCGATGCAATCGAGATCATGAGCAAACACGCCGAGCGTTTCCCGCATATCGAGGTGTATGGCCTCAAGGTACAGTATCCGCAAGGAGCCGAGAAACAGCTGATCAAAGCTATTCTCGATCGCGAAGTCCCGGGCGGCAAACTACCGCTCGACGTTGGGTGCGTTGTAAACAACGTAGGAACAGCCCTGGCGGCATACCACGAAATTCAGAAGAATCGGCCGTTGATCGACCGTGTGGTAACGGTCACCGGATCGTCGCTCAGCAAACGAGGGAATTTCCAGGTCCGTATCGGAACTCCGTTTTCGCACGCAATCGAGGCTGCCGGCGGAATGCCCGGCGACGTCGCAAAGGTTATCGCCGGAGGCCCGATGATGGGCAAGGCAGTTCCGGACCTTAACGTAAGCGTAACCAAAGGCACATCCGGCATCCTGCTTCTCAACAAGCGCGAGGCACAACGTGAAGAAACGGTCGCCTGCATCCGTTGCTCCAAGTGTGTTTCGGCCTGCCCGATCGGCCTCGAACCGTACCTGCTCGAGAAGCTCGCGAGGATGGAGTATTGGGAGCAGTCCGACGAACACGATGTGCTCGATTGCATCGAGTGCGGTAGTTGCAGCTATATCTGCCCCTCCAACCGGCCACTGCTTGACTACATCAAGCTCGGCAAGGTGAAGGTGCACGAGATGCGACGAGCCTCCGCCGGCTAACACAAGGAACACGCAAAGAAGCAGCCTTATGAGTCAAACACTAATCGTATCTGGTTCTCCGCATGCAAAAAGCGACCTTACGGTGCGCAGCATCATGTGGGGCGTGGTTATCGCGCTATTGCCGGTGTTCGCGGTCTCGGCGTACGTGTTCGGCGTACGTGCAATCATCGCGGTCCTCGTTACGTCCGCCGCTTGCGTCGTTACCGAGTATATCGTCCAGCGTTTTTTCCTAAAACAGAAGCCTACAGTCGACGATGGATCGGCCGTCGTAACCGGGATGCTGCTCGCGTTCAATGTATCGGTGGCGGTTCCGCTGTGGCAACTCGTGGTGGGTTCCATCGTCGCTATCGCGGTCGCGAAGATGGCGTTCGGTGGCATCGGTACAAATCCCTTCAATCCGGCGCTGATCGGCCGAGCGTTCATGACCGTGAGCTTCCCGGTTCACATGAACACCTGGGTAGTCCCGCGTGAGTCGCTGCTGTCGCTCGGGGTTGATCGCGCCACCGGCGCCACGCCGTTAGGTTACATAGCCGACGCCGCCGCTCGCGGCGAGCCGCTTTCAACCGTCGCTGCCGAGCTCCCTGGTTACAGCCAGATGTTCCTCGGGACTATCGGTGGGTCGATGGGTGAGATCAGCGCGCTCGCGGTGCTGATCGGCGGCGCCTATATGCTGTATCGCAAGCTGATCTCGTGGGAGACCCCTGTTGTGTTTCTGGGCACGCTCGCAGCGGGTACCGGGATCTTCTGGATCATCGATCCCACTGCTTACGCCGACCCTTTGTTCCATGTACTCGCGGGCGGTGCCATGCTCGGCGCGTGGTTTATGGCGACAGATATGACGACCTCACCGATGTCGCGTAACGGTAAGATCGTGTTCGCGGCCGGCTGTGGTCTAATCACCGCGGTGATTCGCCTCTTCGGCGGCTTCCCCGAAGGCGTCACCTACGCGATCCTCCTCATGAACGCTTTTGTGCCGTTGATCGACAACAAGTTTCGGCCGCGCCGCTTCGGCAAAGGAGTCGCGTCGTAATGGCAAGAATCGAGTCAACCTTTCGTAATATGGTGATCGCGCTCACGACGATCGCGCTCGTCTCGGCGTTGCTTCTGGGACTCACGCACCTGCAGACAGCTGAACGCATTGCCGAGAACCAGGCTGCACGCCAGCGCGCGGCAATAGAGCAGGTGCTGCCTGAGTTCGACAACGACCCGATGGAAGAAGTCTATGAGCTCGACCGGTTCGAGCGGTTGCGGTTTCACCCTGCAACGTTGAATGATGATCCGGTCGGCCTCGCCGTCCACTCGTATACCGGTCGAGGGTATGGTGGCGATATCGAGGTCATGGTGGGATTCACACTCGACGGCACCATCAGCGGCGTCCAGATTGTGCAACACAGCGAGACCCCCGGCCTCGGCGACGGTATCACCCGCGAGCGCTTCCTAGAGCAGTTCCGAGAGATGGACCCTGACGAGGTAGACCTGCGAGCAAGCGCCGACGGAGGCGATATCGACACGATCACCGCCGCCACGGTCTCAACCCGCGCGGTCGCGGACGCGGTGCAACGCGCGGTCGAGGCGTACGAAACCTTCGAAGGAGTAGAGTAACATGTCCAACGAAATGAGTATTCGCAGCGAGCTTACCAAAGGCTTTTTCCGCGAGAATCCGGTGTTCGCGATGCTGCTCGGGATGTGCCCGGTACTCGGTGTCACCACTACCGCGATCAACGGTATCGGAATGGGAGTCGCGAGCTTGGCCGTGCTGCTCGGCTCGAACACCGTAGTGGCGCTGTTCAAGGACTTGATCCCGGAGAAGGTTCGGATCCCGGCCTATATCGTGGTGATCGCGAGCTTCGTCACGATCGTAGACCTCTCGATGGCCGCCTACCTACCGGACCTGCATAGGTCGCTAGGGTTATTCATACCGCTCATCGTCGTGAACTGTGTGATTCTCGGTCGCGCCGAAGCCTTCGCGTCTCGCAACTCGCTCGCCTACTCGGTTATCGACGGGCTCACTATGGGGCTCGGCTTTACGATGGCGTTAGGGATGCTCGGAGCGGTACGCGAGGTACTCGGAAGCGGGGCGTTGTTCGGCTTCGCCTTTGTCGGCGAGGACGCCACCACGATGCTGCTGTTCGTGATGCCGCCGGGTGCGTTCATCGCGCTTGGCTTCTTGATTGCGGCGGTGAACACCGCGGTGAAGAAGGCCCAAGCATTCGCCGCAGCACGATCCCGCGCGGTAAGCACCCAACCGGCAACCGAAGGAGTGAACTAACATGACCGGCGACTATATGACGATCGTAATCGCAGCGATGCTGGTGAACAACCTGGTACTGGTACAGTTCCTCGGCATCTGCCCGTTTCTCGGAGTGAGCTCACGGCTTTCAACCGCTATCGGCATGAGCGCGGCAGTCATGTTCGTCATGACGCTCGCGGCGATCGCGACCTACTTGATTCGGCAGTTCCTCTTGATTCCGTTTGAGCTGCAGTTTCTGGAAACCGTTTCGTTCATTCTCGTGATCGCCTCGCTCGTACAACTCGTCGAGATCGTAATGAAGAAGATCAGTCCGCCGCTGCATCAGGCGCTCGGGGTTTTTCTGCCGCTGATTACCACCAACTGCGCGATCATGGGTGTCGCGCTCCTGATCGTACAGCACGGCTACACGCTCGGTGAGACGATAGTCTTCGCGATCGCAAGCGCGATCGGTTTCACGATCGCGCTGGTAGCGTTCGCGGGCATACGGGAACGGCTTGCGCTGATGCCGGTACCGAAGGCAATGCGTGGCGGCCCGATCGCGCTGGTTACCGCAGGGCTACTCTCGTTGGCATTCATGGGATTCCAGGGTCTCGCCTAGCGGCCGGCCTGGTAAACCGAGACGCAACGATACGCCCACCGATACACGCGGCGCCGATCCGGGCGCCGCTATAGATCGTTCGCCGCCAGAGATCGTTGACGATACATCGATTAAAAGGTATCTTTCTGCACGTGAGCAATACATACATGGTTTCTCGTGCAATAAGGCGACGCGGGCAGCGCCGACAAAGCGATCTCTGGATGCTCCCTCAAGTCTGCCCGGCCTCTCATCTGAACATGGCGTACAAAGCGGTTAAGCGCGTGTTTGAGAACGAGTTCCGAGCTTCACCCCTCACCTCGGTACAGTTCGCGATTCTGGTGCACCTCTCACTCTACGAACCGATCAGTAGCGCGGAGCTCGCCGAGCGTTTAGGCTCCGACCCAAGTACCGTGTCTCGAAACATGGATGCGCTTGAGGATCGTAACTTAGTGGATGTGAAGCGGGGCGAGGACCGCCGTGAGCGCGTTTACCGCCTGGCCGACACCGGAAGACGGATACTCGATGACACGGTGCCGATCTGGAGGAAGGCGCAGCACCGTGTTTTACGGCAGGTTGGGCGCGGCGAGTGGCAACGAGCGCTGCGCGTGCTTCGCCGCATCCAACAGACACACTAACGACATGTATTGATTCGCGGGACTGCGTCGACGCGACGCGGCCCGCTTCAGGCAGCTTGCTACGCGTGCGCCGCCACGGTCTTGACGTACTGAAGCCGTTCAAAAGATTTCGGACGCTTGCTGTGCTTCTGACTGAGTTTGCCTCGAAACTGATCGATACTGGAGTAACCTTTCTGCCGCATCCAGCTTTCGAGGTCGGCACGCATTGTTTCAACGTGCTCAACGCCGTTCTTCAGCAACGCCGAGCAGACCTGTGTAACGGTTGCGCCTGCGAGAAGCATTTTGACCACGGTCTCGCCGTCGTGCACTCCGGATGATGTTGCAAACTCGATCTCGGTTTTTCCGTAGGTTAACATAACCCAGCGCATCGGAATGGTGTAATCGGTTGGGGAGCTGATCGGCGACATACGCCCGAGCCGCTCGGTGGTGATATCGATATCCGCCTGGTAGAAGCGGTTGAACATCACGACGCCGTTCGCACCGGCGTAATGCAGCTTATCGACCAGTGAAGGAATCGAGGTGAAGTAGTAGCCGATCTTAACCGCAAGCGGTACCGATATGCGCTGCTTCACCTGTTTGACGGTGTCGACGTAGAACTGAATGATCTTTTCCTCGATATCGTGGTGATCAACCGGCAACAGCGATAGGTTCAGCTCGATTCCGTCGGCCCCGGCATCCTCGAGCACCTTGATGTTATCTACCCAGAACGAGGAGCTCTTGGCGTTCATACTGGCGAATACCGGAATTGAGACCTCCGCTTTGCAGCCTTTGATGAGCCGGCGGTACTCGTCGAGCCCATGCGACATCTCGGCACTCCGAATGTAGTCCCACGCCTCGGTGTGCTCGACCTGGCGCTCTAACCCGTCGATCTCGCCTTCTATTTCTTCCTCGAAGATCGACCGCAGACTGACGGCACCTACGCCTGCTTCCTCGAGCTTTTTAACCTTTTCGGGTGTGTTTGTGAGACTCGAACTCGACGCTACGATCGGATTTTTCAGCGTCTGCCCGAGGTAAACCGTCGAAAGATCCAACATTCCTGCCTTCCCCTTGGTCAATGAATGATGCGTAATTCGGTAAGAATTGACAAATTAATACTAAACGCTTTCCCCTGCTCTGTCAACGTGACGCGCG
>SLBH01000262.1 GCA_007126415.1 Spirochaetales bacterium | reverse complement strand
CGCGAACCGGTTGTCGGAGCGTTTTCGCGTGGTTCTGCTCGATCTGCGCAATCACGGCGAGTCCGGGTGGGAAGACGAGATGGGATTCGCGGAGATGGCCGAAGATGTCTTTGATACGATGGACTACCTGGGGCTCGAAGACGTTGCGCTGCTGGGACATTCGCTCGGCGGCAAGGTGGCGATGACCGTGGCGGCGGCGCGGCCGGAACGTCTAAAGGCGCTGGTGGTTGTAGATATCGCGCCGCGCGAGTACGCCGCGTCGTACGAGCAGATTCTGAACGCGCTTCAAGCGGTCTCAAACGCCCACGCGTCGTCCCGCAAAGAAGCTGATACAGTGCTGCAGGATCATATTTCAGACGCAGGTGTACGGGCGTTCCTGCTCAAGAGCCTCAAACGAGATCCGGACGGCAGTTATAGCTGGAAAATGAACACCAAGGCGATACAATCTGAGTATCAACGGATGCTAAGGCGGCCTATCGGCGAGGGAAACGCGGTATACACCGGGCCGACCTTGTTCTTGGGCGGGGAGCGTTCAGACTATCTCGACCGCGAACGCGACGGTGATACCATCGAAGCGGCGTTCCCGGCGGCCGAGATCGAGATGATTCCGGATTCCGGGCACTGGGTGCACGCCGAGCAGCCCGAGGATTTTTTGCGGAGGGTGGATGCGTTCCTCACTCGAAGCGTCTGACCGTGGCGGCCTCGAGGGAGGCCTCGAGGCCGCCGCAGCAGCGAGTGATCCGCCGGGCCGGTTACGGCGCGGAAGGCCCAAACCGCTCGGCGCCACCTTCGACGGCGTCGGGACGCAGTTCGCGTTGTTCTCCCGGCACGCGATGCTCGTCACATTGCTGCTTTTTGAGCGACCAAGCGACCGGGAGCCGCGATTTCAGGTGGCGTTTGATCCTGAGCACCATCGCACCGGCGATATATGGCACCTTTACGTGGCGGGTGTCAAACCGGGTGCGTTGTACCTCTACCGGGTAGACGGCCCATACGACCCCGAGAACGGGCACCGCTTCAATCGCAACAAGCTGCTGATCGACCCGTACGCGCGCGCCTTGACCGACGGATTTGTGCATGACGTGCACGCCGCGGTGGGGTGCAACCGAGACGCGCCCGAGGCCGATTTGTCGTTTTCGGAGGCCTCGAGCGCCGCTGTGGTTCCGAAATGCATAGTGGTCGACGACGATTTCGACTGGCAAGGTGATGCCCCGCTCAATGTACCGCTGCAGGAGGCGGTGGTGTACGAGGCGCACCTGCGTGGGCTCACGATGCACCCCAGCTCCGAGGTGAGCAACCCGGGAACGTACTTAGGCGTTGTAGAGAAGATCCCGTATCTGCGTGAGCTGGGGATAACGAGTCTTGAGCTTCTGCCGGTGCAGGAGTTCAACGAGCACGAGGTCGATCGGCGAAACCCAACGACCGGAGAGCTCCTGCAGAACTACTGGGGCTACAGTCCCGTGGCGTTCTTCGCCCCCAAAGCCTCCTACGCGGCCGACGCCGAACCCGGCGCTCAGGTAGCCGAGTTCAAGTACATGGTACGCGAGCTGCACAAGGCCGGTATAGAGGTCATACTGGACGTGGTGTTCAACCACACCGGGGAGGGCAACGAGTTAGGCCCCACTTACTCGTTTCGGGGCCTCGACAACAGCATCTACTACATACTCGACCGCAACAAGCGCTACTATCGGAACTTCTCGGGGTGCGGCAATACCGTCAACTGCAATCATCCGATCGTTCGGCAGCTCATTCTCGATTGTTTGCATTACTGGGTGATGGAGATGCATATCGACGGGTTTCGATTCGACCTCGGTTCGATCCTTGGGCGCGACGGCTCGGGTCGAATGATGGAAAATCCGCCGGTGGTCGAGCATATCGCTCAGGACCCTATTCTGCGTGATACCAAACTGATAGCCGAGGCCTGGGACGCCGCCGGCGCGTATCAGGTTGGGTGGTTTCCGGGCGGACGCTGGGCCGAGTGGAACGACAAGTTTCGAGACGACGTGCGCAAGTTCTGGAACCTTGAGCATGGTGACGCGGCGCAGCTCGCTACTCGGCTTAGCGGGAGTGCCGACCTTTACCTCCGCGACGGGCGTAAGCCGTTTCACAGCATCAACTTCGTAACCTCGCACGATGGTTTCACGCTCTACGACCTCGTGAGTTACAGCCGCAAGTATAACTACGCAAACGGCGAGAACAACCGCGACGGTCATAACGCGAACCACTCGTACAACCACGGAATAGAGGGCGAGACCGATCACGCCGAGGTGAACCGCCTGCGCATGAGACAACGCAAGAACTTCATCTCGACGCTATTGCTGTCACAGGGGACGCCGATGATTCTGGGAGGCGACGAAATCGGGCGAACGCAGCGCGGGAACAACAACGCGTACTGTCACAATAGCGAGCTCGCCTGGTTGGATTACACCGGGCTGCCGCACGACGGCGAGTTTCTCCGGTACGTTCGCGAGATGGTCGCGTTTCGGCGACGGCACCCGGCGATCGGGCGAGGCGAGTTCTTCACCGGTGGCGACCACGATTTCGACAGCCTTCCGGACATCGACTGGCTGAGCCCCGACGGTCGGGCGGTCGACTGGACCACCGCCGGCGGTCGCCTCGCGGTCCGGATCGACGGTGGTGGCGCCGAGACGCGGACCGGGCGCGACGACAGCGACCTACTGTTGCTGTTCAACGCTTCGAGCAGCACGGTAGCTTTCTTGCTACCTTCGGACGCAACTTGGGGTCGCGTTATCGATACGTATCTTGATCCGCCCGAGGATATATGTGGTGAAGACGCCGGTCCACGCTTTGCGCCGGGCTCGCGCTATCGGGTGGTGGATAAAGCGCTTGCCGTGTTCGTGAGCTGCCGGTAGCGCGCGGTTGACAGGCGACGGCCCGCAACGTATCTTCACGGTGTCCGCTATTACCCTCCACACGGGCTGAGAACAACGAAGGAGCGCATCATGTCGCAATCGGGAGTGTCGAAGCAACTCGACCGTGATGAAAAACTGTATCGCATCCGTCACTCAACGGCACACGTCATGGCCGAGGCGGTGCTGCGGGAGTTTCCGGACGCCAAGATCGCGATTGGCCCCCCGATCGAGAACGGATTTTATTACGACTTTGATCTTCCGCGCTCGCTCACGCCGGAAGATCTCGAGCGGGTCGAGGAGCACATGCGCGAGATCATCAACGAGGATCACGCGTTTGAGCGAGCCGTGATCTCGCGCGAGGAGGCGCGTCGGCGCTTCGCCGATCAACCGTATAAGCTCGAGCTCATAGAGGACATCGGATCCGAGGAAGACGTGTCGCTGTATACCCAGAACACCTTCACCGACCTCTGTCGTGGACCACACGTCGAGAGCACTAAGCAGTTGAATGCCAAAGCATTTAAGCTGCTTTCGATTGCGGGTGCGTACTGGCGCGGCGACGAGAAACAGAAGATGCTGCAGCGCATCTACGGCACCGCTTGGGAGACGCCGAAGGAGCTTCGTCAGCACCTCGATCATCTGGCCGAGGTAGAGAAGCGTGACCATCGGCGACTCGGCCGCGAGCTCGATCTATTCTCCACGCACGAAGAGGCCGGCTCGGGTCTGATTTACTGGCATCCCAACGGCTCGCGCGTGCGCCTCGCGATAGAGGACTACTGGCGAGCAGAGCATCTCGACAACGGCTACGAGCTGTTGTATACACCGCACGTCGGTAAGAGCTGGCTCTGGGAGACCTCGGGCCATCTCGAGTTCTACAACGAGAATATGTACTCTCCGATGGTGCTCGACAACGCCGAGTACTACGCCAAACCGATGAACTGCCCGTTTCACATCATGATCTACAAGACCCAGACCCGCTCCTATCGCGATCTTCCGTTACGCTGGGGCGAGCTCGGAACGGTATATCGCTACGAGCGCTCCGGGGTGTTGCACGGGCTCTTGCGGGTGCGCGGTTTCACGCAGGACGACGCCCACATCTTCTGCAGTCCCGACCAAATCGAAGCTGAGATTCGCGAAGTGCTTCGCTTCAGCCTTCAGGTCTGGAAGGATTTCGGATTTTCCGATATCAAAGCTTACCTGGCAACTCAGCCGGAGAAGAGCGTAGGCGAGGACGCCGACTGGGAACGCGCGGTCGGTTCGCTTATCAAGGCGATCGACGCCGAGGGGCTGCCGTACGAGGTTGAGGAAGGCGGAGGAGCCTTTTACGGCCCCAAGATCGACCTCAAGATCCAAGACGCGCTCGGACGTGAGTGGCAGATGACCACTATCCAGTTTGATTTCAATTTGCCCGAGCGCTTCGGTATGACGTTTGTAGACCGCGACGGAAAAGAGAAGCGTCCGTACATGGTGCACCGCGCGCTGCTGGGTTCGCTTGAGCGCTTCTTCGGCGTACTGATCGAGCACTATGGCGGCGCTTTTCCGGTGTGGCTCGCTCCGGTACAGGCTGTTGTGGTGCCGGTGGCGCCGGCCTTCAACGAGTATGCCGAACAGGTCAAGAGCGAGCTACGAGCGGCGGGCCTGCGCGCCGAGGCCGATCTCTCGGACGCGCGAATGAACGCCAAGATTCGAGCGGCGCAGCAGCGAAAGGTACCCTACATGCTTATAGTGGGCGAGAACGAGCGTAACGGGCACGCCGTGGCGCCACGCCTGCGAACCGGTGAGAAGGAAGACGCGGTAGCGGTGGAGCAGTTCATTACACGCGTGCAGCGCTGTGTATCGGAAAAGGCCTTGATATAGGAGCCCTGGGCATAGCCGTGAGGCCGAAGCGCAACGGTCGTGGATTACCCGATTTACGGCGGCCGGCGGCGGTGAGAAACAACTGTCCGAGTGATCCGGAGGTGGGGGCCATATGAGTAACTCTGCCGCGAGTAAGGTGCTTTCTGAGCTACGAGAGTACGATCGCGAGTTGCAGCTGCTCAAGCACGGTTGCGCCGTGTTGCAGTGGGATCAAGAGACCTATATGCCGCCCGCGGCTGCCGAGGAGCGGGCCGAACAGCTCGGCGTGTTCGAAACGCTCGTGCACGACCGAATAGCCGACGATAGGCTCGGCGAGCTGCTCGAACTGGCCGGCGCGTCACCCAATAATCTACTGGGGTCGGAAGACCTACCGTATCGAGACCGCGCGCTGATACGTCTGTTGTTTCGCGAGCACCTGAAGGCGCGTCGGGTCCCTCGTGATCTCGTGGGCCGCTTGGCGCGCGCCGCGAGCGCGGGCCAAACCGCTTGGAGGGCCGCGCGCGCCGAGGACGACTTCGCTGCTTTCAAACCGCAGCTCGAGGAACTGGTTGCGCTCGCACAGGAACGCGCCGAGTGCTTGGGGTACGAGGAGCACCCGTACGACGCGCTGCTGGACCAGTATGAGCCGCACATGACCACCGCCGAGGTGTCACGGGTGTTTCACGAGCTCGAACAACGCTTGGTTCCGCTCGTCTCGCGTATCGCCGAGGCTCCGCAGCTCGACGATACGTTTCTGTACCGCGAGTTTCCCGAGGACATTCAGGAGACGTTCGGCGCTCGCGTCCTCCGCGAGATCGGGTGGCCTTCAAACCGAGGCAGGCTCGATATCTCCACGCATCCGTTCACGATAGGACTCGGTCGCGACGACGTCCGCATCACAACGCGCTACGACCGCGGCTTCTTCAACGCGGCATTCTTCTCGATGTTGCACGAAGCCGGACATGGGCTGTACGAGCTTGGCTTTGCCGATGAAATACGCGGCAGCATGCTCGCCGACGGAACCTCGCTCGGGATCCATGAGTCACAGTCGCGCTTCTGGGAGAACGTCGTCGGCCGTAGTAGGGCGTTCTGGAAGCGGTACTATCCGGCGCTGCAAAGCGCCTTTCCGACGGCGCTCGCCGAGATAGATTACGAGGCTTTCTATCGCGCGATCAACAAGGTTCGCCCGTCGCTCATTCGTGTCGAGGCCGACGAGGTGACGTATAGCCTGCACGTGATTCTCCGCTTCCGGCTTGAAACCGCGTTGTTCGGCGGTGATCTGGCGTCGGCCGAGTTACCGGATGCCTGGCGTGAGGAGTCGCGGCGGCTACTGGGTGTGGTGCCGGAGAGCGACGCCGAGGGCGTGCTGCAGGATGTGCACTGGTCTATGGGTGGCTTCGGCTACTTCCCAACCTACGCGCTGGGAAATCTGTTTGCAGCACAGTTCACCGAGGCTCTCGAGGCCGAGCTCGGTCCGCTTGCCCCGCTTCTCGAGCGCGGTGAGTTTGCAGAGATTCTTGCTTGGCTGAGGCAACGTATCCATGCACACGGCTCGGCGCGCACCGCGACCGAGCTTGTGTCCGATATCACGGGGCGGAACCTAGAGGGTGAGCCCTTTATGCGCTATCTCCACGCAAAGTTCGGAGAAATCTACGCGCTGGACTGATCGCGTATGAGCTACCTCGGCTTTGTCGCCGCGACCCCCTACAGCTGGACCGTTTTCTGCGGCGTTCTCACCGGAATAGCGTTCGGCGGTATTACGCGCGTCATCCAACCGCTGCGCAAGACTGAGGACGCGCGTGATCGGTTCCGCCTACGAGCAGCGCGCGCTTCGCAGCTGACCCGGGTGCTGTTCTATCTTGCCGGAGCGGTTGCCTGCGTACCGGCGGCGGTGTTTATTCCGGGCCCGGAGCTGATCCTGGACCCGCTTCTGCCGCGGTTCTTCGTAGTGGCTGTGGCGGCCGGGTTCGTATGCGAGCGCTTTCCTCGGGCGATCGGTTTGCCCTGCCTATTTCTCGCGACCGTCGCGACGGTGCTTGGGTTTGGTGTGCTACGCGCGTACACGCCGGTTTACGGACAAGCGGCGATCGCCGAGGTCAGGGTGCTTAGCGTGCAAGAAGGTGCGATGCGGCTCGAGCTCCTCGCCGGCGCGGAGCTCGACGGCGAGTTCTCGCTCGGCGTCGTTGCGGTTGAAGGTGCTGCAGTGGCACCGGTTGTCTCGACGCTTCGCCTCCATCCGGGAT
This sequence comes from Spirochaetales bacterium, assembly GCA_007126415.1. Classification (GTDB taxonomy): domain Bacteria; phylum Spirochaetota; class Spirochaetia; order DSM-27196; family SLAA01; genus B1Sed10-166. The sequence continues at coordinate 1,169 of SLBH01000262.1, read as the reverse complement.
GGTTTGTGTTCGGGCGCCGAGTTGGGTATCGGATCGAAGGGCTCAATAGTTACGAGAGTGGAGCCGTGCCCGGCCAAGAACCGGTCGACGGCGTGCGGGTAGACCGGCCGGAAGGCTGGGAAGCGTTCACGCTTCGCATCCTCGACGCGCTCGAACCGCGTCTGCCGGGCGTGGAGCGCACCGTGACGGTGGCTCCCCCGCGCGGGGTGAGCGCGCTCGAGCGCTACACGGTGCTGCTCGATGAAACGGTCGGCGAGCCGATGCTCGCAGGTGCGGAGTGAAGAGCGGAATAAGGGGCGGGCTGTAGCGGCTTAGCTAAGCTTCCCGAGCGCCTTGCGGCGCCGCGCTGCCTGGAAATCTTGCCGTAGGATATAGAACTTCTCGATCAGCGAAATGATCAAAATACCGGCCACGGTGTACTCAAGCGCGGCGGTCACGATCTGGGAAATCCGCCGGAAGCGACGAAACAGCTGTAAGATCGCGACCGCGTAGAGCGTCATGGTCGTGAAGATCGCAACCTTTCCGAGCCAGGAGGCCCGGGGTTTGAGATAACCTTGATATACCAACAGCGCGGCCGAACCGAACAGCTGAACGAGAAGGCGGGTAAGTACCACTACCAGAAACCACTGCGAAATCAGCCCGTAGTGCACAAACCCAATCGAGATGACGATGAGGACCGCGTAATCGCTCATACTGTCGAGGTACTGTCCGATGCGTGTTGTTTGTCCGGTCTTGCGCGATATCATGCCGTCGAGAAGGTCGGTCAGAAACGCTACGCTGGTGAACACGAGCATTACGCCGACGAGCGGGTAGTCTTGGTTGAGAATCAGCAGGTATAGTATCGTCGGCGTGCTGCTGAGGCGATACATCGTCAGTAGGTTTGCCACGTTGACGTGCATCAGCTTATGTGTTGAGGGAATAATATAGAACTGGCTTCTCATCGCCAGTAAGAACACCGCGAGTGCAATGTGGAGAATCACGGTGCTGGTGTAGAATCGTTCAACCTCGGTCGGATCAATGCCGAACTGGCGAGTGATCGTGGTGAAAAAACCAAGTTGAAACGCAAACAGCCCGATAACCGAAAAAAGTATGCTGAGTACAATACGGTATTTTTGCGTCATCGGCCTCGATACTCTACGATACCCCCGAAGCGATGTCAACTCGCGACT
>SLBH01000094.1 GCA_007126415.1 Spirochaetales bacterium | reverse complement strand
GCCCGCGCATACGACCGTGAACTCCTGCCGGTCTTCCGGGCGTTCGACGAGACGCAGCTGCGGCCGCTGAGCAGTACCGCCGAGATGCAGCGCTACTACCGAGCGCGCCGCGTGTTGCTCGATGGGCTACACGCGTTTTCACAGTATCAGCGCAGCGGCCGGTCGATCACCGCCGAGGTCGCTGCCGACCGGCTCCGCAAGGGCATAGCGGGCCTCGAGCGCGTGGCGCCGGGCGACCGCAGCCTGGGGCTCGCGCGTCGACTCATACCTGAGCTCGATCTCCCGCCGGTCTGCGCGGGCCTCACGGGAGGCAGGGAGGCCGGGGATCTCGCCGAGCGCAGAAGCGGATGCGAGAGCGGAGGTGAGAGCGCAGCGAAATCGCGCCATTCAAGCTACTCGCCGCGGCGTTTCCGCACCTCGCGATAGACGCCGGCGGCAAAGGCACGAACTGCCGGTAAGTAACGGCAGTGCCGGTATAACTCGTCCCGAAAGCGTTCAAACTCCGAGACCGTTACCGCCCCGCGCGCAAAGAGCGCCGTCAAGACCATAACGGCGTTGTAGAAGCGCCCACCGGCGCGGCCGTGTTGCTCGAGCATTGTGCGGTCGTCGCTGAGAAGGGGCAATCCGGTCTCTTGCGCGGCGCGAACTACGGCAGAATCGGTCTCGGGCTCGGTGTACGTCGAGAGCGTCACAAGCAGTTCGAGCCGCTGCGCCTCGAAGCCGGTCTCGGCGAGGACTCCGGGAACGAGGTATAGCTGCACGCGGTGGGCGAGGAGCGGTAGGAAACCCGCCTTATCGCAGAGGATCAGGCTCGAGGAGTCGGCGACGAGGCTGTCGAGCTCAAACAGCTCGGCTGCGCTCCGCTCGATCTCATCGACGGTATCGCGTGTTGCGGAGTGCGGCGAACGCCGTCTACCGCGAGTGCGTCCGGCCATGGCGGTACGGTAGCAACTCGAAGGCAAAGCGGCAAGCCGGACCGGCAGCCGGACCGGCAGACAAGCCGGACCGGGCGGGTTTCGCCGCGCCGGGCCTCGCCGCGACGGGGGCGGTGTTGCTATATTCTCCGTACTGCGGATATGAAAGGAGTGCATATATGAGCGAACAGGCGACGCTTGGGGGTGGGTGTTTCTGGTGCCTGGAGGCGGTGTTTCAGCGGATTGAGGGCGTGCTCGATGTCAAACCGGGCTATGCCGGTGGTGATACCGCCGACCCAAGCTATGAGGAGGTCTGCAGCGGAAGAACAGGGCACGCCGAGGTAGTACAGATAACCTTCGATCCCGAGCGGATTAGTTATCCGGATCTCTTGGAGCTGTTTTGGCACGCACACGATCCCACGACCTTGAATCGACAGGGGCCCGACGTCGGGACGCAGTACCGCTCGATCGTGCTCTGCCACACCGACGAGCAACGTCGGCAGGCCCAGGACTCGAAAGCGGCGCTCGAAAGCTCCAAAACATATTCCGCTCCGGTGGTAACCGAGATTGTTGATCTTGACAGTTTTTTCCCGGCGGAGGAGTATCATCGCGAGTATTACAACAGAAACCGGTCGGCCGGCTACTGCAGGGTCGTAATCGAGCCTAAGCTTCGCAAGCTGCGACTCGGCTAAGCAACGTCGGCGTCGGCTCGCGTGCGGCGTCGCATCGACCGTCACGGGGCTTTCATTCCGGTGCGGGTTTGTCGATAATGTGAAGCAGGGTGCTGCGTGATCACGGCGCGTTGCTCGAGATCGGACTACACGACGGAGGAGATATGAGAAAGCCGGCAGTGATGATGGCGTTATTTGTGTTGGTGGCGGGCCTGGCCGCGGCACAAGAGAACGACGAGATCGACTGGGTGGGAACCTGGCGTGTGTATCACGCCGAGGGCATGAGTGGATACTCGTTATCGGATCACGAAAACGGGGCGCTCGCGCAGCAGCCCGAAGGCGAGCTTGTTCTCGAGGCCGACGGTGCGCTCGAGCACACGCTGGAGGATTTCCCGTACGACAACTGGCGCTTTGAGGACGGTTTTCTTGTGTTCGAGCGCAACGGGAGTAACGGGTTCTACGCCGTTCGAACGCTCTCGCCCGATGTACTGTATCTGGTTAACGTAACCGTGACCGAACGCAACCGTGAGGTTATCCGAATCCGTACCAATCGACGGTACAATAAGCTGGTGCTACGAGACTAAAGCACAGAGATTAGGAGACGAACACAGGGTATGTCGCGATCGGAAGAACGCATCGAGAACACCGGCAATGGAGAACGCGGCACTCCGGAAATACGCGAGATGGAGCTCGGCGACCTCGAGCCGGTATATCTACTCGGCGAGCGCTTGTTTACCGCCGACCGTTGGCCGAGCCTTTATCGAACCTGGGATGAGTACGAGCTGGCGGCGTTGTTCGTGTCCGACGGCGAGCTCTGCTTTGTGGCGGAGGCCGACGAGCGCGTGATAGGGTTCGCGATCGGGACCTTGAACGATAAGCGCGGTAGCGCCTGGACCTACGCTCACTTGCTGTGGTTGGGGGTAGACCCTGAGTATCGAGGGAGCGGGGTGGCCAAACGCTTGCTCGACCAGTTCACCGAAACCTGCATCGAGGAAGGCGCTCGCATGATGATGGTAGACACCGCGAGTGAGAACACCGGCGCGTTAAAGTTCTTTCAAGGGCATGGCTTCGGCAAGGCGCTACAGCACGTCTATCTTAGCAAGAATCTCACCGGTCTTCCCGAGTACCGTCGCAAGCGTCGGCGCAGCGCGCGAAACGTGTAGGCGCACCGGCGGGTTTACGCGTGTCCGCCGCCTCAGCGTCCGCCGATCTTGCGCCCGGGGCCGCTTTTGAACCGCAGCTCCCCGGCGTGTCGCAACACCGACCCAATCGCCTGATACGTGAGACGCGCTGCGGCGAAATCGGCCATGTGCAGGCCCGCGGTTGGGGCGAGCTCAACCACATCGAGCCCCACGATACGCCGCCGGCGTGCTACCGAGTCTATCAAGGCCAGAATCTGATACCACTCGAACCCACCGGGCTCCGGGGTGCCGGTTGCCGGAATGATCGACGGGTCTAACGCGTCGAGGTCTATCGTGACGTATACCTGCTCCGGCAGCTGTTCCGGCACGCGGAGCTCGCTCGTTCGCCGGGGCACCAGTTCGACGGCATCATGATAGACCAACAGCCCCTCCGCTACGAGCTGCTCGCGCAACGCGGCCTCTTCCGGCGATAACGCGCGAACACCGAGCTGCAGCGCTCTGTAGCCCGAATCGAGCAGGCGTTTCATCACCGTGGCGTGACTGAACGGGTCGTCCTCGTAGCGGTCGCGGAGGTCGGCGTGCGCGTCGAACTGCACAACGCCGATCGCGCCCCCGCCGATTTCTCCGGCGGCTTCCCCGCCGGCCTGGGCAGACGCGGCCCGGGCGCCGCTCGTTCGAGCGACGGCGCGGTTGACCCCTTCAATCGCCGGAAGGCTTATTGAGTGCTCGCCCCCGAGCACAACCGGCAGCGCGCCGACGCGCACGGCCGCCGCGCAGGCGGCGCGGATCCGCTCGTAGATCGCCTCACGCTCACCGCTGCAGTCTATCGGGGGGTGCGTGTATATCCCGGCCTCGGCCGGCACGCCGTAGCCGTCGAACACCTCGAGCTGGTTGGACGCCTCGATGATCGCGCCCGGCCCGGCGGCGGTACCGCCGCCGTACGAAACGGTGCGCTCGTAGGGCACCGGGATTACGTGAACGCGCGCGCTCTCGGGGACGGGCTGCTCTATCTCGCTCTCGAGAAACCGTGCGTGGCTCGGCGCCCGGGCGCTCTCGGGCTCTTGGTGTGGGTCTGCGGTGCTCATTAGGTCAGCCTCGTGAGAAAATCGTGATATCCGAAGCGCCGCAGTACGCGCAGTTGCCCGCTACCGGAGTGATGGAGCACGAGCGCGGGGTGCGGGACGCCGTTGAACATCGTGGTCTTGATGAAGGTGTAGTGCGCCATGTCCTCAAACACCAGACGGTCGCCCGGTGCGAGCGGCTCGGCGAATGAGTAGTCGCCGATGACGTCGCCGGCGAGGCAGGTGAGGCCGCCGAGGCGATAGGTGTACGCGCGCTCACCAGGCATCCCGGCGCCGCGAATCTCGGGGCGATACGGCATCTCGAGCACGTCGGGCATATGCGCCGTGGCGGAAACGTCGAGGATCGCGATCTGCATGCCGTTCTCGATTACATCCAACACCGTCGCGATCAGTGCGCCGCTTCCAAGCACCACCGCCTCGCCGGGCTCTAGATAGACCTGCAGGCCGTAGGTCTCGCTCAAGCGTTTCACGATTGCGATCAGCCGCTCGCGGTCGTACTCGGGCTTGGTGATGTGATGCCCGCCGCCGAGGTTGAGCCGGCGCATCTGAGGCAACCACTCGCCGAAGCGTCGCTCGAGCGCCGCAACGGTGCGCTCGAGCGCTTCGCTGCCTTGCTCGCACAGGGTGTGCATATGCAGCCCGGTGATGCCGCTCAAGAGCTCGGGTTCGTCGGCGAGCGCGGCGCGTAGCGCCCTCTCGGTAGTGCCGAGGCGGGAGTAGGGTGCGCAGGGGTCGTAGATCGCGGGCTCGGCTTCGGAGTGTTCCGGATTCACGCGCAGCGCAAACGCGCAGCGGCTCGATGCGCAGCGTTCTCGGTAGCGTAACCACTGACTCGGCGAGTTGAACACCACATGATCCGAGAGCGCGAGCACCTCCTCGAGGTCCTCGGGTGAGTAGGCCGGCGAGAAGGTATGCACCGCGCCTCCGTGACACTCTTTCCCGAGGCGGGCTTCATAAGGACCGCTCGCGCAGACGCCGCTCAGCACCTCGGCGACGCGCGCAAACACCGCAGGAAGCGCAAACGCCTTGAGCGCCATCAGGATTACCGCGCCGGATCGCTCTTGGACCTCGCCGAGTATCCGGAGGTTGTCCGCAATGGTGCGCTCATCGATAACGAAGCTCGGCGACGGCACCGTGTACGGGTCGAAGCCTTCGAACGCCGAGCCGATTGAACTCGAGCCCATCGAACTCGAGCTCACAGAAAGGTCTCGTGCCACGGCAGCCCGTCTTTATTGAGCGCATCCATGAACGGGTCGGGGTTGAACTGCTCCATGTTGAACACTCCTTCACCGCGCCATGCGCCTGTCAGCATCATCTTTGCCCCGATCATCGCCGGCACACCGGTGGTATACGATACCGCCTGCGACCGTACCTCACGGTAGGCTTGTTGGTGGTCGCAGATGTTGTACACGTAGTACTTTCGCGGTTGCCCCTCCCGGCTGCCCCGCACTACGCAGCCGATGCAGGTCTTGCCTTTGGTGTCGGGGCCAAGCGAGGCGGGGTCGGGCAGTACGGCCTTAAGAAACTGAAGCGGCACGATCTCCACCCCCTGGTACTCAACCGGGTCTATTCGTGTCATGCCGACGTTCTGCAGCACCTCGAGATGCCTCAAGTAGCTTTCGGAAAACGTCATCCAGAAGCGCGCCTCTCGAATCTCGGGAAGGTGCTTTGTGATCGACTCGAGCTCCTCGTGGTACAACAGGTAGATCTTGCGTGGCCCAATCCCGTCGGGAAAGTCAAACTCGTCCGCTATCTCGAGCGGCCCGGTCTCGACCCAGCTGCCGTCCTTGTAGTAGCGCCCGTTCTGCGTGACCTCGCGAATATTGATCTCGGGATTAAAGTTGGTTGCAAACGGCTTGCCGTGGTCGCCCGCGTTGCAGTCGATGATATCGAGCTCGTCAATGCGGTCGAAGTGGTGCTTGCGAGCGTACGCGGTGAACACGTTCGTTACGCCGGGGTCGAACCCGCTGCCGAGTAAGGCCATCAGCCCGCGCTCGCGGAAACGGTCTTGATACTTCCACTGCCAGGAGTACGAAAACCGCGCATCGTCGGGGGGCTCGTAGTTGGCGGTGTCGAGGTAGTCGACGCCGGTCTCGAGACAGGCGTCCATGATCGTGAGGTCCTGATACGGGAGCGCCACATTGATTACCAGCGCGGGTTTCTCGCGCTCAATGAGCTCAACCAACTGCGGGACGTGGTCGGCATCGATCTGCGCCGTCTTGATTGGGCGCTCGATCTGCTCGGCGATGCGGCGGCACTTGCTCTCGGTGCGGCTCGCGAGCACGATCTCGGAGAATACCTCCGGGTTTTGTGCGCATTTGTGCGTTACGACCTGCCCGACGCCTCCTGCGCCGATGATCAGTACCTTTGCCATCGTAGCCTCCTCGGCTGGGCCGCGGTGCGTGAAGCTCGCCGCCCCTTCTGATGTTCAGTGCTCAACGTTTGTAGTATGTGTACCCGCGCAGGCTGAGTTCGTAGGTTTCGAGAATACGCCGTCTTTCATCTACGGTCAGCTTCCGGTCACGAACGGCCTGCTCGGCTTTCTCGCGAAACATCCGAAGCAGAAGCTTGGGGTCGTAGTTCACCATCGAGACTACGTTTCCGATGGAGTCTCCGGGCATCTCGTTGGTGAAGTCGAATGAGCCGTCTTCGTTTATGCGTACGCTCACGATATTGGTATCTCCAAACAGGTTGTGCAGGTCCCCGAGCGTCTCTTGATACGCGCCGACGAGAAACACTCCGAAGACGTACTCCTCCTCCGGTCCGATATCGTGAATCGGCAGCGTGCGGCGCACGTCATGAAAGTCGGGGAAACGGTCTATCTTGCCGTCGGAGTCGCAGGTGATATCGGCGATGATCGCCTTGCGGTTCGGCTCCTCGTTGAGGCGGCTTATCGGGATTACCGGAAAGACTTGATCTATCGCCCAAGTGTCCGGAAGCGACTGGAACACGCTGAAGTTCCCATAGACTACGTCGTAGACCGCGTCGTCGAGGCTTTCGAGCGCGGTAGGGACGCGCTTAAGCCTGCTCTTGAGCGCCGCCATGCGCCGCATGATCTCGGTGAAGTAGTCCTCCGCGAGCGCGCGTTCGCGCAGGGTCAGGCCGCCGAGCTTGAAGTGGTCGCGCACCGCCTCACGGTAGTAGAGCGCGTCGTTGTAGCACTCCTGCAGGTTCTTGAGGCTCAGGCTGTGCAGTACTTCCTCGATATTCAGCAGCATCTCATGGGCGTCGTCGGGCAGCTTCTCGGGCAAGGGGTGCGGCTCGGAGCGCGAAACCTCGAGCGTGTCGAACAACAGCACGGTGGAATACGCTACCGTAGCGCGCCCGCTTTCGGTGATTACGGTTGGGTGCTCGAGCTCGTGCTCGTCGAGCACGTTCATGATCACCTCGATAACATCGGCACAGTACTCGTCCATGGTGTAGTTCATGCTGTGCACGAAGTTAGTGCGCGACCCGTCGTAGTCGACCCCGAGGCCACCTCCGAGGTCTATATAGCCCATCGGCGCTCCCTCGGCAGCGAGGTCGGCGTAGAAGCGTGCGGTCTCGTGCACCGCGTGACGCACGTCGCGTATGTTCGGGATCTGCGAGCCGAGGTGGTAATGCACCAGCTTCAGGCAGTCGAGCATCTCGGCCGCGTTGAGCGTGTCCAATAGGTCGACCAACTGCGGGGTGCGCAGCCCAAACAGGCTGAAGTCGCCGCCGGACTCGCTCCAGTGACCACCTGCCCGTGCGGCGAGTTTGAGCCGCACTCCCAGGTTGGGGCGAACGCCGGTTGCCTTGGCGCGTTCAATGATCAGCGGCAACTCGCCGAGCATCTCGACTACGAAGAAGACGTTGTAGCCCATGCGGGTGGCCTGCAGTCCTAGATCGATGAACTCGCGGTCTTTATAGCCGTTGCAGATGAGCGGACTGTCGGTGCTGGTAAGCATCGCAAGCGCTACGAGGAGCTCTCCCTTGCTTCCGGCCTCGAGACCGTGACCGTACTTCGAGCCGAAGCGCGTCAACTCCTGAATGATCTGCTGCTGTTGGTTCACTTTGATGGGAAAGACTCCGCGGTATTGGCCCTTGTAACCGTACTCGCGCATCGCCCCGCGGAAACTTTCGTTGAGCCGGGTGATCTGCGCGTCGAGGAGGTTCTCGATGCGGAGCAGCAACGGCATCCCTAGCCCGCGCGCACGGCTTCCGGCTACGATATCGTTCAGGCTTACCGCCACCTTACCGCTGCGAAACGGGATGGTAACGGTTGCCTCACCGTCGGCGTTTACGTCGAAGTAACCCGCGCCCCACTCCTTGATGCCGTAGAGTTCGGAGGAGTCGGT
>SLBH01000143.1 GCA_007126415.1 Spirochaetales bacterium | reverse complement strand
GGATTTCGGACTTAAGCGCCGCGATCGGTTCTCGTAATTCTTCCGCCATGCGGGCCTCCAAATGAGAATATACTTTGAGCGTTAGTATATGCGTTTCGAGCGAGGATTTCTACCGCTCTTTTTTTGCTCTTTTTTGACTGTAAGACATAGTATGGCTCCGTCGCCGGAGACACGCTGTAGACAACTCGCAACCACACCGATATATAGTGATGTGATGAAGTTTCGTAACGTGATTGCGTTTGTAATGGCGCTCGGAGCGTTGGGCGCAGCCCCGGCTGCGGGCAACGAGGTGCCGGCCGAGGTCCTCGATCTCTCGGTGCAGCTGCACGGCGAAGAACAGGTGCGCATCGAGTTTCGCCCGAGCGTAACCGAGGCCGGCTACGCGGTCTACAGGCGTGCACAGCCGATACGAACCGCCGAAGATCTTGAAGACGCAATTCGAGTGGGGATTACGACCGGACGCAACACGGTTCGGTTCGATGCGCCGCCGCCCGGTCTACCGTACTACTACGCGGTAATCGCGCTCGATCGGCTCGACCGCGGCGAGGAGCAGCTCGTTCCGGGCCGCAACCGCACCGTTACACCGGTCACGATTGAGCTCGTACGCCGCGATACTACGCCGCGCGCACCGCAGCGACCTGAGCTCCGCAGAGTTCCCTTGCCGGAGTTACTGGTGATCCCGGAGCTCGAGAGCGGAGCAACCATCGATACCGCACCGTTTGAACTCGGAGCGGCGGGTCCGCTCGCCGATGAACTCAAGCCCGCCTTCAAAACGCTGCGCGCCGCCGCGCCGAGCTCCCCCACCGAACCACCCCCGGAACCCCGCCTCCTCGCACCGGAGCGCTCGCGGATAGCCGAACACGAGAAAAGTCGTGAGGCTACTCTCGCGCGCGTTGTCCGCGGCCGGTTCGAACGCGAGGAGTGGAGCGAAGCGGAGGGCGAGCTACGTAGTCTTGCCACGGTGCTCGAGGAGGACGCAACGCGCGCGCGGGCGTTGTATTACCTCGGCCTGAGCCTATATTTTCAAGAGCGCTATCACGAGTCGTTCATGAGTTTCTTGCAGGCAGAGCCGGAACTCTATCGCGAAGTACAACCTTGGCTCACTCGAATCCTGCGCAGTGAACACCTACGCAGTGAACGGTAGCACAGACTGAAGGCCCACAAGGCTCGGCGCTTGATCAGAAGCGGTCACAGCCGAGACGCAGGGTAAGCTCCCACGACTCGTTCGGTTCGAGCGCGAGCGGCCAGCGGTAGACGAGGCTGAACTGTTGAAACTCCGGTCTCACACCCTCGTGCGACATCGCGTAGGTACTAACCGGCATACTCCAAACCGCCCCCTCTTTGGAGGCCCCGTACGAGATCACCGTGCGATTCCACTCATCATAGATACGAACCTCGCGCGCCGAGTCGGCCTCAGCAGGGGTGAGCGGCAGATCCGTAGGATCGTTGTTCCCGGCGATATACGATACGCGCGCCGAATGAGCCTGCGCCGCCGGCGGTGATACGTTGACCTCAACACCGAAGACGGTGTTGAGCGGTTCACCGTCGCTGTTCGTAACCCGGTACATCACGGTCGCCTCGGCATCCTGGAAGCTATAGCGCTTCTCGAGCCGCACCGGTTGCGCATCCTCGGGATCGGCGCCGACGCTGCCGTCGCTCTGCAACTGAATCCAGTGTTCTTCGCGATCGTACTTTTTGAGAACGTACACCGCGTCGAGAAACGACCCGTGCTCCTGATAACACATCCGCGAGAACGCATCGAGCTCGGCATTGGGCGCGAAGAAGTGATCGACGAAGGCCTTGCGCAGGTATCGGTCGTAGCCCTCGCGTGATATCTCGCTGTCGTGATACGACTCGAGTTGTCGCGACAGCGTGTCTAGGTAGTTGAAGGCCACCGGCAGATAATCAAGCTCAAACAACACGCCGCCTTGCGTGTGAACGTACGCGTTCATCTCCTGACCCTGATACAGGTACTCCGACAACCCGTCCATATCGAAATCCACACTCACGATCGAGGGAATAAAGATCCCCTTCTCGCGCGTAACCTTCTCGGCCTCGATCAAAGCGGTGTAGACCTGTTTGCGAAGCTGATTGAGGTAGATACCGCCCGGCCTCCCGTGCCAGTAGGCGTGGTGCGACTGGCCTTTCCAGAGTTCCTCGCGGGCCGCCTGTTTGCGGTACTTATCGCCGCGGATCTGGTTAACCAGAATATGGGTGTACTGCATCTTGGCGTACATCAGGTTACTCTCAGGGTAGCGTGTGAGAAACTGCCGGAAGAAGCCACCGAAGACGTAGCCGTTTCGACCATGCTCGTGCTCAACCTCGCGCGAGATTCCCTGAAACGCCTTCTGACGGGCAACCGGCAGCACCCAGCACATCATGTCTTCGTACGAGGTTGCCGGAAAGTACGCTCGTTTCCGCGGTGTGGTCTGCTTCAAGTAGCGCCCAGGGTGGATCGGCTCGAGCCAATCGCTACTCTCACTAACGAGTGTTAAGAACCGCTCGAGCCACTGTTCGTCATAGCACACCCGGTAGCTATCTTCGCTTAGTCCAAAACGCTCGCCTTCGTCGAGCATAACCACGACGCGTTGGGGGTCTTCGTCGGCAAGCTCTCGCAGGTGGTCGATCACCGCTTCCGGCGTTTCGCTGAGCAGCTTCCAGCGTGTACGCTTGCATATCGGGAACACAACCACCGTCTTACCTTGATCCTCGGTGATGCATGGCCGGTAGAGCGCATCCTTCGAGAGACCCGCCGATATGAAATGGTAGTCCGCCAGAAAGGTGTACTCCATTCCGCTGTTCTTGAGCGCAGACGGCAACGAAGGTTCCCAGACAAGCTCGGTTATCCAGGTGCCGCGCGGGCGACGTCCGAATCTTTTGCGGACGAAGGTCGTCATCTGCTCGATCTGACCGATGCGATCGGTATGGGGGATCATCGGCAACACCGGCTCGTAGAAGCCGCCGCCGAGAAACTCAATCTGACGCCGGCCACCCATCTCGGCGAGCACATCGAGAAACTCGGCGTGATGTTTCTCGAGCCAATGAAACAACGCTCCTGAGTAATGTAGGGTGATCGGAATATCGGCGAAGTTGTAGAGCGTTCGAATGAACGGTTTGTAAGCGCGTTGATACACGCGCTCGAGCTCTTCTTCGTCGGTTCCAACCGGTTGGCTGTTGCTGGTTCCAAATACCAGCTTCAGTCTCTTCATTATTATCCTGCTTTTAACGCATCATTGAACCATCACCACGTAGTAGACCGGAAAGCCGCGACGAGACGGCGTCGATTGTACTCTCAGCTACGGGCTTTGTAAAGCAAAGGCTGCCCGGTGCGTCGCGAGAAACCGAAGCGCGTCGGTTTCGTCACGTAATCGATCAAGGGCACAAAGAAGGTTACGATCAAGAGCGCGGCTGCCAATTGCTCGGGGTAGAGACCAAACAACTGCAGGATAGCCGCCAAGCCGCCGCCGAGCAACCCGTACACAAACATCCCTGCGCCGGTAGCAGGAGCACTAGTGTTATCAGTTGCGCAGAAAAACATCAAGAACAGCAGTCCGCCGTGCATGGTGTGAAACAGCACATCGCCGCCAAGCACCGCCCCACCGAGCGGAACCGCACCCCACATGGCTATCGTCGCTGCGAAACCCACAAAGACCGACAGCGGCACCTGCCACGCGATAACACGCCTACCGATCAGCGCAGCACTGGCAATCAGCAGAAGCACGGCCGAGACCTCACCGATACCGCCGGGCGCCAGGCCGATGAACGGATCGATATAACCACCCGGCAATTGTACACCGACCGGAGTCAGCAGGTAGGTGTTGAGCCACTCGGTCACCGCTTCGTCGAGGCCGGACCTCGGATAGCCAAGCTCGGCCAGGCGCTGCAGTGGATCGCCTCCCGTTGAGCCGCCACGAAGCGCCATGATAACGCTGGAGCCGCCTTCGAGCTCACCCCCTCCCAGCCCAGCCGGGAGCGCATAACGACTCATGGCCTCCGGATGGAGCACCTGAGCCAAAACCCGACCGGCGATCGCGGGGTTCAGCACCGCGTGCCCAAGGCCCCCGAAAGCCCATTTCACGACACCGACCGCGAAGACAGCCGAGGCCGCAACAAGGTACCACGGAGCTCCGGGAGGGAACATCAGGCTCATGAAGAGCCCGATCGCGACACTATTGCCGTCGGCCGGCGAGCCGCGACGGCTGGGTAGGACCGCCTCGGTCAGTACGGCAGCCGCCACGCCGGTGGCGACCACCACAAATGCCGGCACGCCGAACTGAGCGAAGCCCCAGACGGCGGCCGGCAGCGCCGCCAGAATGAGATACCAGTGCACCTTCGCGGTCGAGAGCGCGTCGTGAATCTGCGGGCTCCCACTCAGGATCAACCGTGATATATCCCAGGTGTGAGAGGTATCCCCCGAGTAACTCGGCGCGTTACGATCGCCCACGGCCATCGGACTCCTCCGCTCGTAAGCGAGACTTCGCACGCTTTAGATCTTCCGCCAAGGTAATGCCGGCGGGACAGATGAAACTGCAGCAACCGCATTCGGTACAATCGAATAATCCAGCCTCGGTAACGGCTCGGTCGCGGCGCTGAGCGATCAACTGGTGCAGCCGCACCGGCTCGAGCCCCATTGGGCACGCCCGTACGCAGCGCCCGCAGCGGATGCAGGCCGTCTCGGGTACCGCTTGAACCTCAGCCTCGGTTAAGGCGAGGACACCGGTCGTCAGTTTTGTTACCGGTTGAGATAGATCGGTTACCGTACTGCCTCGCATCGGCCCGCCGACCACCAACTTATGCGGCGGCTCACGGAACCCTTCGCATTCCTCGATGAGGTCGCCGATCGAGGCTCCGATGCGTACCTTAAGATTCCCGGGGCGCGTGATCGCGCCGCCGGCAACCGTAACGACGCGCTCAACCACCGGCTTTCCGAACACCACCGCTTCATAGACCGCAATCGCGGTGGCGACGTTCACAACCATGCTTCCGGCCTCCGAAACCGGAGACGCACCGCGCACCGCACGCTTCGTCACCGACCGCACCAGCACGTGGTCGTCGCCTTGCGGATATTTCCCTGCGAAGCGATGCACCTGTATACGGGCACGAGCCGCGGACACCGCGCGCCGGACGCCGGACGCCGCCGACCGCGTATGCCCACCGAGAGCGATCACGGTGCGCTTCGGCGCGAGGAGCCGCACGAGAATCTCGAGCGCCTCGACAACGTGTTCCGGACGTTCGCGTAGGAGTCTATAGTCGTTCGAGAGATAAGGCTCCGGCTCGCAGCCGTTGAGGATAAGACACCGGAGAGCCGTGCTACGCGGCGCCGAGTACTTCACGTGACTCGGCACGCCGGTGCCGCCGAGCCCGACGACGCCGGCGTCGAAAATCTGTTCCTGGATGCGATCGTTGTTGAGCCCGCGCCAGTCGCGCGGCTCAACGACCCTTCCCAGTTGCTGGAACTCGCCGTCAAGCTCAATTACAACCGCTTCACTCTCGCGACCGTCCGGTAGCGTTAGTCTCGTGAGTTCGCTCACGACACCCGGAATAGGAGCATGCACGCGCGCGCTCTGATAGCCTTGGGCGGAACCGATTAAGGCACCCTCGTCGACACGGTAGCCGCGCTCAACTACGCAACGCGCGGGCGACCCCTCGTGCTGCAACAGCGGAACCACCGAGCGAGCCGGAATCATCGCGTTCCAGGTTGCAACGTCCCGAGCCGATCGTGTGTTGTCGGGGGCGAACACCCCGCCCTTGAGAAAGGTGCGTATCAGCTTCATGCCTCTTGATTCGTTTTTTCCTGCTCCGCCGCGTGCTCGGCAGAGACGGCACGACTACGGCCCGCGTGCGGCGCAAACACTGACGAGAACAGAACGGGTAACAGCGCCGCCGCAACGAGTGCTCCATGGCGAACCACGATCGAGCGAGCGGAGTATATCGCGGGGCGGGAGTCGAACACAACCCCGACCGCTTCCTCCTGATCCCACAGCATCCGCATCGGCGAGCCCGCCGGAGTCTCGGAACGCACCCGGTCGACCCATTCATCATTGAAACGCAATGCCACCTCGGTTTCCTGGGTGATGCCGCCGGCCTCCCGCCGATAACGCTCACGAGTCACCTCTTCACCCGGCTGCGGAAACACAAACTCGCGCCCGTACATAAAGGCCTCGTGATACGCGCGGTGCGTCAAGTACATCGCAAGATCAGGCAAACGATCATCGAAGCGGTAGCGCTCGAGACGTGCGATAGAGCGATGCGATAGATCATCGCCCCCCGGAATCCGCAACGGGGTCGGCACCGCGACACCCCCGCCTCCCGGCAACAACGCCGTTGCCCACGCAGCCGCCACACCGGCCGCGATCAGCACCAGGAGCAGTCTCCGAGTCGTCGTGACGCCCTCCGACCGCGGCAGCGGTAGCGCGGCTGCGAAACGCGGCCCGCGCTTCGAACGTTGCCGGCGTCGGCCTCGCACACGGCTCGGAATGATCTCAACCGGCTGGAAGAGGCGGTGCTCAGCGTGTCGGTGCTTCAGCACCATCCTCGTCACGAGCGCCGAGGTCAGCAAAGCGAAACCCACCGTCACCACCACGAGATGTAGCAGCGCGACTCCCGTCCCGTCGATACGATACGCGTAGAGCCCCGACGCAGCGAGAAGCACGAGCGCGAATAGCCCTTGGACCGTCCAGCGAGTCTTCAAGTTCCGAGGACCGTACCCGGTAAGACGCTGCGGAAGATCGCGGGTCAAGTCACGCAGCACGACGGCCCACAGCAGATACAACACCGTAAGCGAAAACAGCACCCCCGGACCGGCCCGTGCAAGCTGCAGCATTGCGAGGATCGCACCGAGTGACAAGGTCAGCAGTGCAGTTCGCAGATAGCTCATCAGCAATGCCGCGAACACGATGAACCCGATCGCAAACAAGCGCGAGTCGGGGCTGTCGGTGTCTGCAAATCGCCACGCAGGACGCGACTCGCCCGACACCTCGGTCTCGCGCGCGATCTCGCTTACACGATCGCGTATCAATTGCGCGAGGTGTGCGCGACTGCGTTCGTCGTCGATATAGTAGATCACGTACTCAACCTCACCGTCGGCGGTGAAGAAGAATGCGTCGAGCTCTTGCATGAACGGATCCAAGCGCGGGTCGTACTCCAGAAAGCGATCCTCGATCTCCTGCGCCGGCACCACTCCCAGGCGATCTACATCGTTGTAGCGTACCTCGGCCGTACTGAAGGAAATAACGTTCTGCACGCCGGCGGCCTCAAGCTCCCGGGTGACTTCAGCGACCGGCAGCGTTCGATTCACGAGCAAAACGGTGTAGCCGTCCCAGATAGAACCCGGGGACACGCTCGTCGGTATCCGCGCACCGAGGAACGCCGTCGCGGCGAGCGCCGGCACAAACAGAAGAAGAACTAGGTTGTGAAAGCCGGTCCACGACTGAGCTCGCATTCGTTACTTCTTTGGTTCTACGTTTCTTGGTTCTTCGCTTTAGCACGCCTTCCCGCGGCGGAGCGCGCCCGTGACAGTTATCGTTTTTAAAGAAGGCTGAACGCGACCGCGATGAAAAAGCCGAGCAGCGCACCCACGGACACCTCGGCCGGAGTGTGTCCATGAACTTCCTGCACGGGCTCGAACTCAACCTCAAACCGCTCGCGCAGCTTACGGCCCATACGGTTGATCGCCTGCGCCTGCATCCCCGCGGCTCGGCGGACGCCGAGCGCGTCACGGATCACAAGCATGCCGTAGAACAACGCCACCGAGAACAACGGAGAGTTCACCCCGTACTGGAACCCAATCGCGGTCGCGAGCGCGGTTACCAGCGCCGAGTGCGACGACGGCATACCGCCCGTCGCCCAAAACAACGTGACCACAACCTCACGCGAGGACCGTGAGCGGTTGCGCAACGCGTCGATCGTCGCTTTGAGTAGCTGCGCGATGAACCAGCTAAAAAAGGCGGCGAGGAAGAGTGGGTTCCGTAGCACGTGGTAGAACGAGTCTACAGACTGGGGCTGCATGACACCGTAGTGTGTCCCTGCCGGACGCCTTTGTCAAGATTCTATGCAGTGAGAGCTCTGCGCGGCTCTGCGTGGCTCTGCATGGCTCTGCGTGGTGAGTTTGACACGCCGATCACCCGTGCCGTAGTATCTCGTGGTGGCTGTATCATGACCGAACTGACCGCCGGACCGGACGACCAAGGTAGAAGACTCGACCGCGTCCTGCGACGCGTTCTCCCCGGAGTGCCGCTCTCGGCCCTTCACCGTGC
>SLBH01000115.1 GCA_007126415.1 Spirochaetales bacterium | reverse complement strand
GCCTCGCTCGGCGCGTTCGCGGTCGGCGAACAACAAGTAGAACGCGCCGCCGCCCCCGGCCCCGCTCAGTTTGCCGCCGAGCGCGCCGGCGGCCCGGCCGCGCTCGAGTGCCGCGTCGAGCAGTTCGTTGCTGAGGCCCCAGCTTCGCAGAACCGCGTGCGCGCGCTCGGCGTGGCGCGCGAGCGTCGCGATCGTGACCGCGGGGGTATCGGCGAGGCTGCGGACAACCTCGTTCGCGATCTCGCCAAGCGGGGCTAAGGCCTGCTTCGGGGTCTCGCCGGAGGCTTCGATGCGCCTGCGGAGCCCGGCGATGAGCTCTTTGGTTGAGCTCTCACGCGGAACGGCCGCCACGACGAGGTAACCGGCAGGAAGCGCGACCGGAGCGGCGTCCGGAAGGCCGTCGCCGCGAAACTGAAACGCGAGCGTGCCGCCGAGCGTCGCGAGCCCGGTGTCGATCCCGGAAGGGGTACCGTGAAACTGCCGCTCGAGCTCGTTTGCCGCCACCCAGCGCTCCCGCGGCGAAAGGGTGGGCAGCGCCGCCGCCGCGATTGCCGCACAGACCGCGGCCGATGAGCCAAGCCCCACCGAGCGCGGTACCTGCGACTCGAGCTCGAGCATCACGGGCCCAAGCGCTAAGCACGTGCTCGGTCTTGCGCGCAGGACCCCGAGTAGGCGCCAGAGCGCCGCGCGAACCGGAAGCCGGTCCAGCGGGGCGAGCGAGTTGAGATCGAAGCGTAGCTCCGAGAGGTGATTCGCGGCGCTGTCGGGCGCTGTCGCTATCTCGGAGGAGGTCTGTGGGAGGAGCCGGCCGGAGCGATCACGAAAGCGCGCACGGGTCTCGAGCGGTAGCGCCGTTCCGATCGCCGGATAGCCGTATACCGCGGCGTGCTCGCCGAACAACAGAAGCTTACCTCGGGCTACCCCGTCGAGCCTCCGAAACTCGGATTGTGTTCGCTCGCTGTGCTCCACGATACTCCCTCGAATGCCGGTTGCAATGGTTGTATCGTATCACGGTCGCGCTCGGCAAGCCGAGGCGGTGGTTCAGCGCTAGGTAAACACAGGACGAGCTCGTTGCCGGCGCCGAGCGCCTTGCCGACCGTGGGTCCGAGGCGCGCCGCTACTCGATCACGCATCTCGCTCGGAGGCTCCGCCGGAACCTCGATCTGCCGGCCGAGTTCAACGCCGAGTTCCGCGAGGTGTGCGATGACGGTAAGCGCGTGGCCGCGCGACCGCGCGCCGGCGAGTTCGGTGACGAGCGCATTAGAGCGCTCGAGGAAGTTGCGGGCGGCTTCCGGGCTCGCCAGTTTCCAGCGCTCGTAGCGGCGTACCGCCCCGGATGTGGCCACGCTCTCGCTCGCGAATGCGATGAACGCGTGGTGCAGCCAGGGAGCCGTTATCGGTTCGGCGTGCGGCGCGGGGCCGCCGCGGAATAACGCCGCGCCGCCGAGCGTTGAGATCAGCACGTCGTAGCCGCTGCCGCGGCCGCCCTGGAACTCGCGGTGTATCGCGACCGCGTGCTCAAGTAGGAGCTCGCGAACGCGCGCCCGCGCGTAGCCCTCTGCCGTCAGCAACGCCGCGCTACAAGCGACCGTCGCGGCGGCGCTCGATCCGAAGCCGCGTTTCTCACCGTTCGGAGCGAAAAAGCTGCGCGTGTCGAGCGTAATCTCAAGGTTGCGCGGCTGCGAGACGATCCCCTCGCGCTCGAGGTAGCTGAAGCAGGTTGCGGGCAGGCGCGTAGCCTCGTCCAACTGGGCGCGGGGCCGATATACCACCGGCGGGCGTCCCGGTGCGGTTCGGCAGGTGATTTGCAGCCCCGTCGCGGGGCGGCTACGCCGCGCGGTCCGGGGCGAGGTGCGTCCTGCCTGGGAGGCGATCTCGGCGACCGCGCGCGGCGCCACCGCTAACGCGATACCGAGCCCGCCGGGTTCGAGAACCGCATACTCGCCGCAGAGCAGTAGATTGCCCGGAGCGCCGACACGGACACCGGACCCTTGAGTCACGCCGCCAAGCGCGTCGCTCATTTCGGGGCGCTCTCCTGTGAGCCGCCGAGCGCTGCGTCGGGGCCCGGGCTGCAGACCGTGAAGACCTCGCTCACCTCTGCGAGCGCGGGGAGAACCGCCTCGAGATGATCTTTGATGGTGAGGACCTTCACCTGGGGCCCGGCATCCATGGTCTCGAATGCCGCAACACCTGCCCCCCGTAGCTGCTCGCAGCGCTTGATCGCGGCCACACTCGCCGGTAGCCAATACAACACCGGGGGATCGGCGCCGAGCATCGTCGCGAACATGCGGAGATAGCTGTGCCGAGCGACCGTTCCGAGCCGCTCGAGGTCACGCTCGGCAAGCGCGCGCTCGGCCTCGAGCGCCGGCGCCGCGTTGTTCTCGACCCACGGTGCGAAGTACGGCGAGGTAAGGCGCGTTCGCTCCATCGCCTCTCGCGAAGAAACACCCTTCGCGGCGGCGGACATCTTGAGCACCACCACGCGGAGCTCCGGCCAGTGTTCGGCGGGGTGAAGCTGCTCGGCCGCCACGGCACCGCGCGACCAACGCGTGAATCCTCCGAACAATGCACGCGCGGCCGAACCGGAGCCTACGCGCGCGAGCTTCGAAAGCTCACTCGGCGAAAGCGGTGTGCGGTTGGGCGAGGCGCAGGCGCTGCAGGCGAGCGCGAGCGCGGCGAAGCCGGACGACGAACTCGCGAGCCCGGCGGCGGTCGGGAAGTTGTTGGTGCTCTCGACCCTAAACCGAACCGAGCTCTCGAGCCGAGCGCGAACCGCGTCAAAAAACGGGGTGAACCGCTCGACCGCCGCCTCGGCGCCGTCGAGCGTTACGCGGTCGCGCGTGGCCGCGCGTACCGTGACGCGACTAGAGAGTTGGTCGAGCGTCACCGCGATACTCGTGGTCGCGGGCAGATTGACCCCGCCGGGGAGCTTGCCCCAGTACTTCACCAGTGCGAGGCTCGGATGAGCCGTGGCGGTGTACGAGACCGCCGTGCCGTCCAGATCGTCCGCGAGGGAACTGCTCATCGGGAGCTCCTTATCGCGCTCAGTTCGCGTGCCGCGGTCTCGGCGTTGAAGCTGCCGAGCTCTACCACGCGCTCCGCGACCCGAGCAATCTCCTCTCCGCGGGCGCCGGCGTTGTAGGCCAAGCGGTTGGCGTGCAAGCGCATGTGGCCGGCCTGTATGCCTTCGGAAACCAAAGCGAGCACCGCTGCGAAGTTCTGTGCGAGCCCGAGCGCGGCGGCGATGCGCGCGAGCTCGGTGGCGCCGGGATCGCCGAGCAGGCGGAGCGCGGCGCGCGCGGCGGGGTGAAACGCGGTTGCGCCGCCGACCGTGCCGAACGCGAGCGGCGCCGCGAGCTCACCGACGACTGCATCGCCCTCTATGCGGTACTCGGTGAGCGCCCGGTATGCGCCGTCGCGCGCAGCGTAGGCGTGCACCGCAGCCTCGAGCGCGCGCGTGTCGTTTGCGGTTGCAAGCGCAAGCGCGGTGATACCGTTCATGATTCCTTTGTTGTGCGTGACCGCGCGCTCGGGGTCCGAGAGCGCGATCTCGTTTGCGACGACGATACGCTGCGCGAGCTCGGCGCCGCCGAGCTTACCGCGGCGCAACCTCGACAACGGTACTCGAAACGACGCACCCGCTTTACGCTCGCGCGCGGCGTTGGTCAGGATCGCGATTACGCTGCGCGCTCCGGCGGCGCGCTCTATCACCGGGGCGGCGGCTTCCGCGGCGCTGTTGAGGACGTTGGCCCCCATCGCGTCGCGCACATCGATCTCGAGCTCCACGCAGACCACACCGCGCCGCGCCGCCGGCCCGCTTGCTACGCGGCGCACCCGCAAGCCGCGGAAGCCGCCGCCCCGGCGCCGCATCGAGTCGAGCAGCGGGGCAACCGCCTCCGCCACCTGCGGTTCAGCGGCGCGCAGCGCAGCCTCGCGCTCCGGCGGCACCTGCTCGAGAAAGACCTGCGCGCTCATACGCGGCTCGTCCGCCCATGTGGTGAAACCGCCTGCGCGGGCGATGATCGTACCGGCGTACCCGGCCGCCGCAATAACCGACGGTTCCTCGGTGGCCATCGGGATATCGACCGAGCGCCCGTCTATCCGAAACCCGGTCGCGACGCCGAGCGGGAGCGGCATGAAGCCCACCGCGCTCTCGACCATTACATCGGCGAGATCGAGGAGCTCGGGGTCCTCGATAAGCGCGCGACGCTCGGTGCTCGACAGCTCCAGTAGCTCGCCGAGTAGGCGATTGCGCTCGCGAACGTTCTGCTTTCGAAACGATCTCGGAAGCTTCGACACAGTTACGTTCCCGGCGTTGTGCCGCGGTGGCCTTCCTCTGCGATCGCGGAGCGGAGGGTACGCACAGACTCGCGAAAGGCCGGGGTGCGCACCATGCGTCCGCTGCGCAGATCGGCGACGGTGCGGGAACCGGTCAACAGCATTGCGGTGCGTAGCACCTTCTCGTAGCGTTCCACCAGCGCGACCGCCTGTTCGGCGCCACCCTCGTGTACCGCGCGGATAAACGGAAGCGCGTACCCGGCCGCGTGCGCTCCCACTGCAAGTGATTTCGCCATATCGAGCCCGGTGCGCAGCCCACCGGATGCCAGTATGCGGCCCTCGGCCTCAGGCTGTCCCTCGAGCGCGCCGAGGAGTACGCCGGTGCCGTAGCCCCAGTTCTGGAACTCCTCGGCCGCGGCTCGCTCGGACGGCGTAGCGCGATACGCCTCGACCTGCACCCAGTTGGTACCGCCGCTGCCGGCGAGGTCTATGTACGACACCCCGGCGTCGATCAAGCGCCGGACCAGGCGCGGCTCTATCCCGAACCCGGTCTCTTTCACGATGACCGGAACCGGGCAGCCGTCTACAAAACGGCGGATGCCGTCAAACACGCCGCGGAAGTCGCGGTCGCCGTCCGACTGAAAGAGCTCTTGACCCGGGTTGAGGTGGATCGCGACGCCGTCGACCTCGAGCTTTTTGAGCAGTTCGAAGACCTCGCGGTGTTTCATCTCGCGTGTTTGCACGCCGCCGAGGTTTGCGAATATCGGTACGTCCGGGGCAATCTTTTTGAACGCAAAGTGATCGAAGACTTCGGGTTTACGAAAGAGAATGCGGATCGAGCCCATTCCGACCGGAATGCCGGTGGCCTGCGCGGCGCGCACGAGCTCCTTGTTGGCGCGGTAGCCGGCCTCGGATCCGCCGGTCATCGACGAGATGAACAGCGGGAGCCGAATCTGCTTACCGAGAAACTCGATACCGGTATCGATCTCGTCGTCGGATATCTCAGGAAGCGCCTGGTGCAGGAAGCCGAGATGCTCTAAGCCTGAGCTTCCGGTCTCCACACGGTAGCGAGTGTCGTCGAGACAAATCTCGAGGTGCTGCGTCTTACGCTCGCCGAGTGCGTGGGTCTCGTCGGCCCCGGAGACGCCGCCGATGCCCCCGCGACCGCTCGGGGTATCGCTACTTGAAGGCGTACTCACGGTAGCCGTCGTCTCGAATGCCGGATAGGTAAAACGAACCGTGCGGAATCTTCTCAGACTCCTGCGACACAATCTCGTTGTAACGCTCGGGTTTCAGGGGAGCCTCGATCCAGCGCTCGTAGGTTTCGAACGACTCCTCGCAGCTGCGGTTCCACAGTGCGTTGAGGTCCCAGTTTTTGATGACCTCGGGCGCGCCGGCGGCGACGCGTCCGCGCATGACCGACATGGTGTTACCGGAACCGTAGGACGCGAGCAGAATGCGCTTACCGACGATCTCGTCGCCGAGTGTCTCGAAGCGATCCTTGAGATAAAACGCGAGCGAGAGGTAGGCCGCGCCCGAGTAGATATTCCCGATACGCGCGGCAGGGTCGGTGGCGGCGTGAAATCCGCGCTCGCTCAAGAAGGCGTCGATCTTCTCCGACGGCAGGTGTAGATGCTCGCTCAAGAGGCGATGGATCGCGATCCAGGCCATCTTCTGGAACGGTATGTGGAGCACGAACATGTCGGTGTTCTCGAGCGCCTTGCGCGGCTCCTCTCCGGTTCGCTCACAATGATCGCGAAACGCCACGTCGAGCGCTTCGTGGTAGCACTGTACCGAGTAACCGCCCTTGACTTTGGCGGTTACCGAGTCCAGCGGCCGGAAAAAATCGTCGACGTCGCGCGAGCAGTACCCTTGCGTGGAGATGTCCAGCTCAACGAGGCGCGGATTGGTCTCGATCAACATCGCGACCGCCCCGGCGCCTTGCGTAATCTCGGCGGTGGTCGCGGTTTCGTAGCGAGCGATGTCGGAGCAGATTACGATTCCGGTTTCGCCCTGTCGCGCCGATGCTCGCAGAAGCGCGCCGACGCTCATGATCGAGATGGTTCCTCCGGCGCAGGCGTGCTGCACCTGAAAGGTTGAGATCGAGTCGGGTACCTCGTGCCCTGCGTTCTGCAGCATGCCCTCTACATAGGCTGCAACCGGCTTCGAGAGGTCGACACTGGTCTCGGTTCCCACCGCGAGGTAGCGAAGCTTCGATAGGTCCAACTCACGGTTTTGCGTGAGCAGACCATGCCCGGCCTGGGCGGCGAGCGTAGCATTGTCTTGCCATATCTGGGGATACCGCATCGAGCGCTGGCCGGTGGACTCAACCGCGCGGCGAAGGCGACGTTCCATCTTGGCGTCGCCGTTAACGCGGTACTCCACCAGGGTATCGAGTTTCATGCAGGGTTCCGGGATGTAAACCGCAAGGTCTCCGATGCCTACTGCGGGGTCTGTCATAGAATTGACCAACCTTAAGTTAATAATTTATCAAGTGAGTGTAACATGTTGTTACACCGATTGCAAACGTCACGCACCTACACGCACCTAATATAGTGATAGCGAACGCTCGTGTGGCCCGAAATTTGCGCTCGAACATGGTAGTCTTGCAGGCGAACGGGTTTCCCGGGAGAATGACGAACTATGAGGATTGCTGTACTGCTGTCCGGCGGTGTCGATAGCTCCACCGCGCTCGCGCGCTTGGTTGAGGACGGTTACCGCAACATAACCGCCTACTATCTCAAAATCTGGCTCGAGGACGAGATGCGCCGGCTCGGCTCATGCCCTTGGGAGGAAGATCTCGAGTACGCGCGTGCGGTCTGTCGGCGCTTTGATGTGCCGTTGCAGGTGGTTCCGCTGCAGCGCGAGTACTACGATACCGTGGTGCGCTACGCCGTCGACGAGTTAGCCGCCGGGCGAACACCAAGCCCCGACATTTTCTGCAATCGCCGCATCAAGTTCGGAGCGTTTCTCGAGCGCATTGGCTACGAGAGCGTCGACCGGGTGGCCTCGGGCCATTACGCGCGCCTCGAGCATCGCTACGACGGGACACGGTTGCTGTGCGCGCCGGACCCGGTGAAGGACCAAACCTACTTCTTGTCGCACCTCACGCAGCAGCAGCTACGCCGCGCACTCTTCCCGATCGGTGAGTTTCAGAAGCGCGAGGTTCGCCTTCTCGCCGAGCGCTACGACCTGCCGAACAAAGCGCGCAAAGACAGCCAAGGAATTTGCTTCCTTGGGAACATCAGCTATCCGGAGTTCGTGCGCTACTACCTCGGCGAGCGTGACGGCGTGATTGTCGAGCGCGAGACCGGAAAAGAGCTCGGCCGCCATCGTGGGTTCTGGTTCTACACCGTGGGACAGCGCCAGGGGCTCGGCCTTTCGGGCGGGCCCTGGTACGTGGTGGACAAGATCCCGAGCGAGAACACCGTGGTGGTGTCTCACCGCGCCGAAGCGACCGCGCAGGCGCGCGACCGCTTTCACGTCGTCGACCTGCACTGGGTCTGCGATACGCCCGCCGACGAGCAGCTCTCGCTCAAGCTGCGTCACGGGCCGCAACAGATTCCGTGCCGGATTCGCCCGCTGCAGGACGTCTCGCGCGGCGACGGCGGGGCGCGCGGCGGTGTCCCGGCCGGCGGGGTATCGACCGCCGCCGAGAGCGCACTCGAGGTCACGATCGAGCGGCCCGACCGCGGCGTCGCCCCGGGGCAGTTCGCGGTGTTCTACCACGGCGAGCACTGTCTCGGCGCCGGGCGTATCGTGGTTCCGCCCGAGGGCCCTCTACCTGAGCGCGAGCGAGGCGCTGAGCGCGAGCGAGGCGGCGCAAAGGGCTCGTCGGAGCCCGCGGTGCGAAACGATGCGCGTGTTGGTGGTTGAGGACGACACAAAGATCAGCGCGTTTCTCGTCGACGGTCTGCAGCGTGAGGGCTTTGCGGTGCGCGCGGTTGAGCGAGGCGTGGACGCGGTCGCGGCGGTGCAGGATGAAGAGTTCGCGGCGAT
>SLBH01000243.1 GCA_007126415.1 Spirochaetales bacterium | reverse complement strand
GCAACGGCATGGCCGAGAGCCCATTATTCGACAAATACGGGCAAACCATCGAGAACGGAAGGGTCATTTTCCGCGAAGGCGATATCGGCGACCGCATGTACATCATCCAAAGCGGTGTCGTTCGTATCAGCAAGAATATCGACGGGCGAGACTACACGCTCGCGGATCTTGGAAAGGGCGAGTTCCTCGGAGAGATGGCGATCGTGTCGCAGATTCGGCGTACCGCTACCGCCACCGCGCTCGGCACGGTGCAGCTGCTGGCGTTTGACCGCGCCGGGTTTCAGGGGATGATCGAGAAGAACGCCAAGATCGCGATGAACGTGATCGACCGCCTCTGTAAGCGACTGCAGCACACCAACTCGCAGCTACAGAACCTCGTTCGCAAGAACGTTCGCAGCCATATCGCGCTTATTCTGTACTACAAGTTCATGGAAAAGCCCGACGAGGACCCGTGCCTCTCGCGCGATCGCGCGGTGGAGGACATCTCAACGCATCTCGGTGTGCCGGCCGCGACCGTGAGTACCGCGATCACGGAATTGGTCGATGCCGGTGTAATACATCTTCAAGGGAACGCGTTACGTATCAAGAACCGCGACAGTATTACCGCGTTTGCAGAGCAGTTAGGAGGCTAATGGAATGTGCGGAATAATCGGCTACTGCGGCCCGAAACCAATGGGCGAGGTGCTTCTCGAAGGCCTGAAGCGTATGGAGTACCGCGGCTACGACTCAGCCGGGGTTGCGGTGAGGTCGAACGCCGAGATCACCGTGATCAAGCGCGCCGGAAAGATCGCCACGCTCCGTGAAGCGGTTCAGCACGAACTCCTCGGCGACTGCGGAATCGGGCACACGCGCTGGGCGACGCACGGCGGCGTGACCGACGAAAACGCGCATCCGCACCTCGATAACGGCGGCAAGGTCGCGATCGTCCATAACGGCATCATCGAGAACTACTCGGTGCTGCGAGAGAAGCTTGCGACTGAAGGCGTTGAGTTTGCCAGCGAGACCGACTCGGAGGTGATAGCGCACCTCGTTGCGAAGCTCTATGACGGAAACCTTGCGGCGGCGGTACAGCAGGCCGTGCAGCTGCTCAAGGGCACCTACGGAATCGCGGTTACGCACCTCGACGAACCGGGTGTGGTGGTAGGCGCGCGCAACGGCTCGCCGTTAGTGCTCGGCGTCGGTGAGAACGAGATGTTTCTCGCCTCGGACGTTACCGCGATCCTTGGGCACACCAAGCAGGCGATTTACCTCGAGGACGGCGAGATCGTGACGATCACTGCGGACAACTACCGAACCACCGATCTGCAGTCTCGCAAGGTGGATAAGCACATTCAGATCATCAACTGGGAGCTCGAGGAAATAGAGAAGGGCGGCTACCGCCACTTCATGGAGAAAGAGATCTTCGAGCAGCCGGAATCGATTCTTCGGGCGATGCAAGGCAGGCTCGATCACGAGTACGCAAACGGACATCTCGGCGGGCTCAACATGAGCAAGAAAGAGTTGCTGGACCTCGAGCGGGTGAAGATCATCGCGGCCGGTACCTCGTTCTACGCCGGGTTGGTGGCGTCTTATCTGATAGAGTCGATCGCGCGCATCCCGTGCACGGTGGAGCTCGCCGCCGAGGTGCGGTATCGCAACCCCATCGTTGAGCGCAACAGCATCTACTTTGCGATCTCGCAATCGGGCGAGACCGCCGATACGCTCTACGCGATGCGCGAGCTTCAGCGCAAGGGTGCGCGGGTGCTCGGCATCTGTAATGTCGTCGGCGCTTCTATTCCCCGGGAGTCCGACGGCGGCGTCTATATCCACTCGGGTCCCGAGATCGCGGTTGCGTCCACCAAGGCGTTCACAAGCCAGTTAACCGCGCTCTACATCTTTACGCTGTTGATCGGGCGGATGCGGCATATGTCGTACGAAGCCGGTATGAAGTTTGTGCAGGCGCTCGAGGCGGTTCCCGATCAGGTATCCACCGTTTTGAGCTCCGCGCCCGCCATTGCCCAGATCGCGCATAAGTATCACGAAGCGCGAAACTTTCTGTTTCTCGGGCGCGGCATCAACTATCCGGTTGCGTTCGAGGGAGCGCTCAAGCTCAAGGAGATCTCCTATATCCACGCCGAGGGCTACAGCGCCGCCGAGGTCAAGCACGGTCCAATCGCGCTGATCGGCCCCGAGACGCCGAGTCTGTTCTTGGTGCCGGACGATCCGTTGCGCGAGAAGGTCATCTCCAACATGAAGGAAGTGAAGGCGCGTAACGGACAGGTGATCGCGGTCTGCGTCGAGGACGACCACGAGGTGGCGGCCCTCGCCGATGACGTGATCATGGTGCCGCGCGTGCACGAGCTCATGTACCCGTTTGTGATGACGATCCCGCTGCAGCTGTTTGCGTATTACACGGCTCTTGAGCTCGGGCGCGATGTAGATCAGCCGCGCAACCTGGCCAAGAGCGTGACGGTTGAATAGACGCGCTCGGTATCTGCTCCTGAGTGCGTTTGTGCTGACGGCGCTCGCGCCGTTTGGAGGCCCGGCCGGGGGGCGGCCCGGGGGCCCCGGCGTAGCGGCGAATGCCGAGACGCCCGCCGATGCCGACGCGATGTTGGTTCGCGGGCCCCGTCCGGGTCGGGGGCTGCCGTTCTTTGGGCCAAACGTGATCGAGCACGAGCGCGGGGTATACCGGTACCGCGGCACCGAGGTGACGGTGTACTACGGCGAGGAGCGCTTGCCGATCGAGGCCGAGCCCGAGGTCCTGCAGTGCGGACCGTACGCGCTACAGGTGCCGAACGATGTTGGCCCGCACCGCCGCGTGTTCCGCTTTGAGCGCGCCGCCGGTGAGTGGCTGCTGTTTGAGCTGCAGTCCGATGCGGTAGAGATATGCCCGCTGGTTGAGGAGTTTATCGAGCAGTTTGAGTTCTTTCTCGAGGCGTTGCCGCCGGATACGCGCGAAGCTCCGTTTCCGGCGGTGTTGCAGGCGGATTGACCGGCCGGGTGGCGTAGCGCACGCCGGGAGGTTGGTCACGGCCGGTGGGTCAGGAAGCTACGCGCTCCTCCTGGATGCGGTCGAGGATGCGCTCGGCTAGGATACGTGGCCAATCCGGCAGCATGCCGTCTTCGTCGCCCTCATAGCGCGCGAGCAAGTCGAGAAGCTTCGTCTCAGCAATATCAAGCTCACCCTGCCGATAATGAATGAACGCGATCTCGTACTCAGCGGCGGCAACGCCGGGGAGGTCGTCGGGATTGCGATCGATAAAGGTTTGGTAATAGACCAACGCGGTGTCGTAGTGCCGCTGGTCGTAGGCTTCTTGACCTCGTTGGAAGTACTCTTGCCGACTGAGATCCTCCGGAATCTCGCCCGGTTCCGGCACGGTCTCACACGCGACGAACAACGCCAGCGCGGCAGAGATCGCCATCAAGTAGCGCGTATGGCGCGGTAGTCTCATCAGTGTTGTCCTCCTGCGCCACGGTAGCACGGCGCCCTAGGCCGGTCAATATCCGGCGCCGCCGCCGTTGTGGTCGTCGTCGCCGTCGTCCGCGGACGCGATCGGCTCGCCTTCGGGTTTCAGTACCACCGCGCGGCGATCCTTCCCTGCGATCTTTGCGACTACCGGCGTGGTGAAACGCAAATGGCGCAGGAAGCGGTCCTGGTAGTAGGCTGTGGTCGCCGAGAGGAAATCGCGGTCGAGCCGCCCGTCGCCGATGAACGGGTTGATCGTGAGGTAGGCGATCCCGAGCGAGGTGATGTTCTGAAAGAAATGCGTGCCCTGACTCGGGTCAACCCGGAAGTTCTCGAGCCCGCACTCCACGATAACCTTGGCGTTTGAGATCTGCGTCCAGACGAGCGGGATCCCGAGCCAGGGGTCGCTGGAACCGAGCCGCCCCGGCACTACCAAGACGTACCGGCGGTCCTCGGCCTTCATGCGCTCGTTGAGCGCGGTGATGGTTGCCGCCATCTGATCGGTCGCCGCGGCGTCGAAGGCCTCGGGCTTGATATAGACGAAGTCGTAGATGCTGTCGTAAAGCCCGTTTCCGAGCGCCTTATCGGATGACAGCAAAATGCGTTCGCGGTCTTCGTCCTCGATGCGGATGTCCTCGGCCTCGAGACCCTCAACGATCGGGCGTACTTGCAAGAAACTGAATACGCGCTGTGACTCCGGCGGCGGGTCGAGATCAACCGCAAACTCGATCTCCACCGGTACGTTCATCTCGTTCGAGGCCAGCTCAAGCAGATCGCGGAGAATCTCCATCAACGGGAACATCCCGTACTTCAGAATCCCGGCGAAGGTAACCACGCGCTTACCAGGCCGGTCGCTCCCGTCGTACAGCCGGTGCGACTCAAAATCCAAGGTGGAAACTACCAGCGGCAGCGCGGGGTCTTCCTCGGCCTCCGAGACCGGATACCGGCAGACGGTGGCACCCTCGTCGAGATGTGGGTCGAAGTGCTTCTCGTTCATGTCGATCGCGTAGAAGTGATTCTGCGTGTTCTTGAGCGCGGTGTCGGTGTCGGTCAGTTGAATAACCTTCTTCGGCCGGCTCGGCGAGACGCGTAACGAGCTGCCGCCCTCTACCACGGTTTTGCCGAGCCCGAGCGCGATGTTCGCGATACCGTCTGCGGGATTCTCGGACTCAACCGGATAGAAGTTCAACGAGCGCGCTACGCCGCTCACGGTGGGGTAGCAGCGCGCCTCGTGTACCGTGCCGGTGACCTCCTGTACGATCACCGCCATCTTCTCTTCATCTATGACGTTCTGCGTGGCCTCGAGATAATCACGGCTGCGCTTGTAGTACGTGGAGGCGTAGACCGCTTTGATCGCGGCGACGAGATCTTGATGGCGCTTCTCGACGGTCTCGGCGTTGTTCGGCAGCATGTAGGTGGTATAGATCCCGGCGAACGGCTGGTAGTGCGAGTCCTCGAGCAGGCTCGAGGAGCGCACCGCGATCGGCTTGCGCATGACTTGCAGTACCGCGTAGAGGTCTTCGTTGAGCCGCTCGGGCAGACGCGCCTCGAGGAACAGCTCGAGGATCTTCCGGTCGCCGAGCTCACGATCCGCCAAAACACGCTCAAACAGGTTATTCTTGTCCATGAAGGTCTCGAACACCTCGGTCGTGAGCACAACGGTTTTCGGAATCGAGATGACGACGTCCTGGTAGCGATAGCGCATGCGGTGCTGCTTGAGGATATAGTCCACAAACGCAAGCCCGCGTCCTTTGCCCCCAAGCGACCCGTCACCGATGCGAGAGAAACTGTAGTACTCATCGTAGTGGCTCTTGCGGAACTCGGCGATCGTGCCGCGGTTTTCGAAGATGCGGTAGTTCTTAATCGTCTCGAAGAGGTGCTGCTTGGCGTGCTCAACCGAGTCGAAATCCGACAACTGAATCTCGGCGATGACGTTAGCGAGTGGAAACAGCGCACGCGCCTTCAGCCACTTCGAGAAGTCGTTGATTCGCGCGTGATGCGCGAAACTCTGGTCCGGAATAGAGCGGATCTTGTTCTGAAGCTCGTTGAGGCTCGAGACGCGGTCGATCTCGGCGCGCGTCTTGGGGTCTCGAAACGCGAAGTCGCCGAAGCCGTAGTTTTCGCGCACATAGGTGCGAAGCTTCGCGAGTAACGACTTAGAGTGCTTATGCATGAACGAGGCGTTGTAGCGCTCGGCGTCGGCTCGATGTGCCTTATGCGACGACTGCAGCAGGATCGGCATGTCGTCCTGGTCGTTTCTCACATACTCGCACAACCGCAGGCCGGCTTCCTCGTCGGTCACGCCGTTTCTCTTATAGCTGATGTCCGATATGATACCGAGCAGATAGTCTTTGTAGCGCTTGTAGAGTTCGAGCGCCTCCTCGTAGGTCTTGGCGAGTAGAATCTTGGGACGGCAGCGCATCCTCATCGTCTGCTGCCACTCGTTGAGGCCTTCGTCCATGAGATGGCGCGCTTGCTGGAACAACACGCGGTAGATGCTCGGCAGGTAACTCGAGTAGTAGCGCACCGAGTCTTCCACCAAGATAATTGTTTGCACTCCGGCGACGCGCACGTCGTACTCAACGTTCATGCGGTCTTCCATCAGCTTCACGATTGCGAGCAGGATGTTGTCGTTACCGAGCCAGGAAAAGATGTGATGATCGGCCGAGAGGTCGTCGTTTCGCAGCTTGAGCGTGACCTCGCGCGAAAACGGCGTGAGGACTACAACCGGAAGATCGGGGTAGGCGCGCCCGATTGACTCGGCGAGCTCGAGGCTTCGAATCTCACCGATGTTGAGCATCGTGATCACGAGATCGAAGCGGCGGGCGCCGAGCATCTCAAACGCTTCATCGCCGCGTGATACTTGAGTGAACTTGGGCGGGTAGCGAAGATTCAGCGCTACGTATTCCTGGAAGATCTGCTCATCGACGCGCCCGTCTTCCTCGAGCATGAACTTGTCGTACTTACTGCAGACGAGCAGGATCTCTTCGATGCGCCGCTGCATCAGCTGCTTGAACGGAACTTCCTCGAAGTAATACGGCTCCTTCGGCCCGCTGCGGTTGGTGGTGCTCATAAAGACATGATAGCCGAGCAACCGGTTGTTCGCAAAGCGGTATCTGTGATATCCAGGCCTTAGTTGACGAGTTGACGAGTTGACGAAGTTGCGAGGCGTGCGAATCTGCTTGACAAATTCGAGAACCGGCCTGAGAATTCAAGGTGTTCTATTATATTAACAAAAGTTCAAATAATAGACCGTTCGGAGGGCAGCCGCCGTACGCGGGCCTCGAATATAGGGTATCACATAGGTAAGGAGTGTTTCGCTATGTACAAACTTGATCAGTTAATGAACGATCTGCAACAGCGTAATCCGGCGCAGCCGGAGTTCATTCAGGCGGTCCACGAGGTCGCTGAGTCCATCATCGACGTCGTAAATCGCAACCCCCGCTATCTGCACGCACGGATCCTCGACCGCATCATCGAGCCCGACCGGGTGTTCATCTTCAAGGTGGAGTGGGAGAACGACGACGGACAGGTAGAGGTGAACCGCGCCTATCGGGTGCAGTTTAATAACGCCCTCGGGCCCTACAAAGGCGGGATCCGTTTTCATCCGAGCGTAACGCTCGGCGGGCTGAAGTTCCTGGGGTTCGAGCAGACATTCAAGAACAGCCTTACCTCATTGCCGATGGGCGGCGGGAAGGGCGGCGCCGATTTCAACCCGAAAGGCAAGAGCGAGAACGAGATCCAGCGCTTTTGTCGATCATTCATGACCGAGCTGCAGAAGTACATTGGTCCCCACACCGACGTGCCCGCCGGTGACATCGGCGTCGGGGCGCGCGAGATCGGCTTCATGTACGGGCAGTACAAGCGCCTGCACGACGAAAACACCGGCGTGCTCACCGGTAAAGGCCGCAACTGGGGCGGTTCGCTCGCGCGTCCCGAAGCTACCGGCTACGGCGCGGTCTACTTCGCGGATGAAATGCTGAAGGCGGCCGGTGACGGGCTCGAAGGTAAGACAATCGCGCTCTCGGGCTTTGGAAACGTCTCGTGGGGCGCGGCGATGAAGGCTACCCAGCTCGGCGCCAAGGTTGTCACGATTTCCGGCCCCGACGGCTACATCTACGACAAAGACGGCATCAACACCGAAGAGAAGTTCCAGTACATGGTGGAGCTCCGCGCCTCCAACAACGACGTGGTCGAGCCGTACGCGGCGAAGTTCGGCGCCGAGTTTTTCCCCGGCAAGCGCCCGTGGGAGGTCAACGTCGACATCGCGATCCCGTGTGCGATTCAAAATGAGCTCGACGAGAACGATGCTAAGCAGCTGATCAAGAACGGCACGAGCTACGCGGTCGAGGCTTCCAACATGGGCTGCACGCCCGAGGCGATAACCGCGTTCCGCGAGGCCGGGGTGTTGTTCGCGCCCGGTAAAGCCGCGAACGCCGGCGGCGTCGCGGTCTCGGGCCTTGAGATGACGCAGAACGCGATGATGCTTTCCTGGACATTCGACGAGGTAGAAGCGAAGCTCCACGACATCATGCAGCGCATCCACGCGAACTGCCTGCAGGAAGGCCGGCAGCAAGACGGCTTCGTGAACTACGCACGCGGCGCCAACATCGCCGGCTTCAAGAAGGTCGCCGACGCGATGATAGACCTCGGCTACTAACCGTTGCGCTACCGGGCGGGCCGCGACGCCTCGCGGCCCGTGTCCTCATGTGCCGGCCGGGCGGGTGGACGCAGCCCGGCGGTGCGGCTCAGGCCGAGTCTTGCATCGCCTGGAAGATCGCGCGATAGAGTTCCTCGATATGCTCGAGGTCCACGCCCGAGAACGCTACGCGTAGATAGCGGTCCTC
>SLBH01000197.1 GCA_007126415.1 Spirochaetales bacterium | reverse complement strand
CGCGCTCCTGCAGCGCCTTGAGGATCTTGGACAACACCTGTCCCGAGGCTCGAATCCCTTCTATCTGTTTGTCGTTTTTCAGCTTGATCATATATTGAGTTTGACCTTAGAGGTTCAGGAAGCCTAACACTATTGCAGCGCAGTTTCAAGATTTCGTAAGAAGCGCCGAAGCTCGAAGTTGTCGGGGTCTTCCGAGACGGCCTCGAGCACCAGCTCGCGTGCCGCCCCGACCTCACCCTCGAGGTAGAGCCCGAGCGCCTCGATGTGCAGGAGCTTAGCGCGCTCACGCGCGTACCCGGGAACGCCCTCCACCGCCGCGAGCGCGGGTGCGAGCGCCTCGTTTACCGCCTCCGGGTCGCGCGCTAAGACCGCGTGCGCCGCGCGGTTATGAGCGCTCTGCCACAAGCGGCGCGGCGCGTAGCCTTCATCAAACGCCTCGCCCGCGAGCGCGAACTCACCCCGCCGATGCGCCAAGGCGCCCGCGTACTGCCGAGCCCAGTGCGCATCGTCGCGCTCAGCGAAGCGCCGTACCACGCGCTCGAGCCCACCGTGATCGCGCACCGCCACAAGCTTACGCGCAAGCGCCGCCGCGATCTTGGAGTTCTCGGGGTGCTGGTTGTGGAGGTCCCACAGCTCCGATACCGCCGTTACGCCGCCACTCTCTTGAAGCTGCCGAGCGCGGAAGCGAAACAACGCTCTGTACGGCGCTTCGGCACCGCCGAGCACCGCATCGGGGTCTCCGCCCGCCTCAACGTAGGCCGAGATCAAGCGCAGATCCTCCGGAAAGCGCTGCAACGCTTCGGCGAGTAGATCGAGCCGAAGCTCGCGGTCGTCTATGAGCGCCGCGTGGTTATACCACAAGGCGGCGGCGTGGTCGGGGTCCGTGGTCTGCAGCTCCTGGTACAGCCGCGTCGCTTCGTCGTGCCTTCCGCCACGCAGCTCGAGCTCGGCCAGCAGCAGCAGCGCGGGCGCCTCCACGGCCACGGGGCCCGGAAGCCGGGATAACTCGGCCCGCGCACGCTCATACTCGCCGAGCTCGTACGCAACCAGCGCCTCCACCAGCGCGGCTTGCGGCTCGAGCGCGACGCCCTCCAGAATCTGCGATGCCCGCTCAGGATTGCCGCGGGCCAGAAACAGGAGCGCCGCGTTCACCACAAAGCGCATATCCTCGGTAATTTCGTAGGCGTGAAGATGGCGCTCCGGCGTCTCGGCGGCTATCAAGCGCACGAGCGGGTGCATCGCCTCGAGCTCGGCGCCGGCCGGATCCTCGGCATACGCCCCGGCGGCAATCTGCGCCTCGGCGACAAGATCGCCGTAGCGATCGGAGGTAAGCGCTCCAGCCGCACGCTCGGCCGCAAACTCGTACTCACCGGACCGAATCGCGCCCTCCACCGCCACCGCCTGCAG
This sequence comes from Spirochaetales bacterium, assembly GCA_007126415.1. Taxonomy (GTDB): domain Bacteria; phylum Spirochaetota; class Spirochaetia; order DSM-27196; family SLAA01; genus B1Sed10-166. Next base: position 6,915 of record SLBH01000197.1, on the reverse strand, counting down.
GCTCTCGACCGCCGGTTCGGCGGCCGCCGCCCGCCTCGCGAGCTCATACAGCAGCGCCGCGGTGTGCTCGCCTCGAAGCTCATCGACACGGTGAGCGCGCTTTAGAATGCGCAGCCAGGAGGTTTCGCCCACCGCTATCGCGGAAGCGTTTCGCAGACGCTCCTCGGCTTGATCCAGGCGACGTTCAGAGATGAGCCGTTCGCTTAGGCGAATCTCATGCTCAAAGCGTTGTTGGTACCGGCGGCGCTCGATATAGTCGCGGCCGAGGATAACCGCACCCGCGGCAACCGCGAGCGCCACAATCACGACACCGGCTTGGAGTCGCCTACTGCGTCTGACCGCACTTATGAATCGCATCCAAGACCCCGTTTATGAATCGATACGACTCATCGCCGCTGAAGCGTTTCGCGATATCGATTGCCTCGTCGATCACGACACGCGGCGGAATCCCGGACTGAAATCTCAAGGCGTAAACGCTCACCCGCAGAATTGCGAGCTCAACGCGAGATACGCGCGAGAAATCCCAGTTCTCGAGTTGTGCCCGGATGAGTTCGTCTATCTGCTCGATCTCCTGCAACGTTCCGGTGAGCAACAGCCGGGCAAAGGTGAACGCTTCCTCGAGGTCTTCACGCTCCTCGGGGTCTACCCACTCGAAGCGGCACAGGCCTTCAACCGGTTGCTTGTTGATATCCCAGGCGTACAGCGCCTGCACCGCCAGAATTCGGCCCCGCCGTCGCGCTCCCATCCCTTCGCTACCAATCCAGCCTGTCTTCGTATACCGTCACGTCGGCCTCGTCGCGAAGCTCATCGACCACTTCCTGAAGAGCGCGTTGGAACAGGCTCTGTTGCTCCTCCATCATGAGGTAGTTCTCGATCTGATTGCGAACCGTGACGTTCTGCCCGGGAAACAACGGGTCATCGAGGTCGAGCACGCGAGCGCGCCTGCGGTCGCGGACCTGTACAATGTGATACCCCGCGTTTGACTCGATCACACCCTCTACGTCGCCCTCCTCGAGCTCGAACATCTCGTCGATAAAGTCTTGGCCGAGGACCGAGAGATTCTGATACTCCCCACGTAGCAGATACCCAAAATCGCCGCCGCTGAAGGTGGTATCGTCGTCGGCGGCGCGCATGATGTCCTCAAAGCTACGCTCACCCGTCACTATCTCGGACCACAACTCATCGGCCTTCTCGCGCTTCTCGGAGCGGGCGCTGCTCTCGACGTTGCGTGTATCGAAAAAGATGTGATTAAAGCGAATCATCGCCGGGTTCATGAACTCACTTGCGTTCTCCTCGTACACCCGCCGAATCTCTCGCTCACTGGGATTCTCAACCGCTTCAAACATCTCACGGCGGCTCTCGAGCACGTAGCGCTCTTGAACGAGGCGCTGCCGCACCTCATCAACGTACTCGTCCCACTCCATATCCATCTCGCGCTCAATGAGATCACGGAACTGCTCCTCACTGAGTTGCCGGTTCACGCTCTGCCGCTGTTGGTCGATGCCCTGCTGCAGTTCCCCGCGCGAGACCTCGATGCCGTCGCGCTCGGCGGCCTGCATGATCAGAACCTCCGCAATCTTGGCCTCGAGCACCTCTTTGCGGTGATCCTTGGTCAGCCGTTGCTGGATCTGTTGCTCAATGAACTCAACCTGACGCCTCAGCTCGCGCTGTCCGATGTTCACGGTCTCTTCGAAGCGGACAATCGCGACCGGCTGATCCAGTACCTGCGCTCCCAGCTGTGCGGGTATCAGCACACTCAGCGCACCTGCCGCGATAACGAGCAAACGCCCGATTCCATATTTTAGCATGCGTTTCGCACTCCTCGACGCCCCTTCCGTTGCGCCATCACGCCTGAAGGCCGGCGTCAATCTTTTCTCGAAGTCGCTTAGCACCGCCAAGCCGTTGATCGAACTGCAGCCCTCGATCGAGGTACCGCAGCGCAGTCTCGGCGCGCCGTTCTGCGAGGTGTAACTCAGCGGCCTTTTTGAGGTACTGCGCGGTATCCTGGCGTGACAAATTAAGCGCTATCAGTTCTTCAAGATACCTCAGAATTCGCTGCGGCTCCACCCTACCCGGCATTTTGGTGCAAACGATCGAGCGCAACCGACCGGTAACCTCGGCAAAAAAATGGCGAAAATACGGCTTCTCGATCTCGAGCGCAACAATCTTCATCAGCAGCCGATACGACCGCGTGAGTTCATTACGCTGCTCGTACTCCTCGGCAAGCAAAAACGCGCAGTCCATGAAGTCCTCGCGGTCGAGGTGCACCGAAAGGTCGAACCAGCCCTCACCGACGAGGTCGTCGTACAACGCAAGCGCGTCGGGCTCGTTGTTGTGCAGTAAGTCGAAGAAAATGAGCTTGGATTGACTGACGGGATCATCTCGTCGCCGACGCAGGAACTCGCGATAATCAAACTTGTCCTCGTCGGGCACCACGGCGTTGAGCCGATCGTACTGCGCACGCTCATCCGCATCGATAAGCGTTTTGTACGCCGCGACAAGCTGCTGCATCCGCTGCAGCGCGTCGGCGCGATCGTGCACGAGGTCGGGGTGGAATTCCTTCGCGCGTCTGCGAAAGGCTTGTTTGATTTCACTTTGTGAAGCACCGGACGAAACGCCCAGAAGCTCGTAATACGTTGCCATGCGTAGTCCGTGTGACCGCTGCTTACCTGCTTAGCCGGTCTGCTCAACGAGTAGCCGCTTTCCAACCTCCTCCGCATCTTCCGGCGAACCCAGGACCTCGGAGAATCGCAAGAACATGCCCTCGGCTTCCATCACTTTCATGAGATTGCGTAACGCCCGGTTGCTGGTGAAGCCTTTCTTCAGCACGAAACCGAAGCAGCGCTTGCCGCCGACCATGCCGGCTTGCGCGAGAAACCGCCCAAGCTCGGGCGCGATCTTACTGCTGATAAACGACGCGGGCTCAGAGCCAACCGCGATGTACTGGTATGCGGTGAGCTTAGTGTGGAGATCGCGCGAGCCGTCTATCACGTCTACCTGATGGCCTCGGGATTCAATACCTTTGGCGAGCGCCTTGGCAACCGCAAGGAGTTTCTCGCGACTTCCGTTGGGATAAAAGACTACTGCGGCGCGCACCATGAAGCATCGTCCTCAAGCGACGGCCGCCGCGTACTCGCCGCAACGACCGTTATCGCTTACTCAGCCGGCTGTTCGTCCGGCATGAAGAGCTCGTCGTCCTCAAAGCCGAACGGTTCATCTGCAGGATCGTCTTCATCCTCGAGCCACCACTCAACCGCGCCGCCTTCCATGCGCCGCGCAGCGGCCTCTACGTCGCCTTCTTCGGGAGTGCGATTCAACCAAGCGACGCCAAACGCGGTAAGAAAAAATACCGCGCCGAGAATAGAGGTGGTTTTCGTAAGAATGTTACCGGACCGGTTTCCGACCTGCGAACCCGAACCTCCACCACCGAAAATACCGCCCAGTCCTTCACCACCCTCGTCCTGCATCATAACCAGGACGATGAGAAGAAGCGCACTGATGACGAACACGCCTATTAATAGAATACTCAGTGTTTCCATAGATACGCCGTAGAATATCAGGCTTTCTCGTACTGTGCAATCGGGAGAAACGTCTCGGTCTTGAGAGATGCCCCGCCGACGAGTGCACCGTCGATATTCTCCTTCGCCATGAGTTCCTTGACGTTGTCGGGCTTCACCGAACCACCGTACTGAATGATCAGCGACTCCGCGGCTGCGGCGCTGTATTCCTCGCCGATGCGCCGGCGGATGAATGCGTGCATTGCGTCGGCATCTTCCGGTGTGGCGGTCTTTCCGGTGCCGATGGCCCAAACCGGCTCGTACGCCACCGTTACCTTCGCGAGCTCCTGCTCAGACACCCCGGCGAGCGAGCCGAACAGTTGTTCTTCGGTGACCGCTTCGGCGCGGCCGCCCTCGCGCTCTTCAAGGGTTTCCCCAACGCACACGATAACCTCGAGCCCGTGCTGCAGCGCGAGCTTCACCTTCTTGTTGACGAGTTCGTTGGTTTCGCCGTACACGTGGCGACGTTCCGAGTGCCCGAGAATCACGGCCTCTATGCCGAGATCTTTAAGCATGCCGACCGAGACCTCGCCGGTGTGCGCGCCGCTCTCGGCCTGCGCCATGTTCTGCGCCCCGAGCATGATGTTGCTGCCGCGCACCACCCCCTGTACCGCCGACAGCGCGGTAAACGGCGGAGCAATCAGCAGACGGTGAGGCGAGTCTTTGAGTTCCCGGGTCAGCGCCTCGGCCAACTCCATCGCCTCGCCGGTGGTGTAGTGCATTTTCCAGTTTCCGGCAATAAATGATCTTCGCAAAACAATCCCCTTGTTCATTTCGGCCGCGCCCTTCGGCGCGGCCGCTAATCTATACCCGTGAGTGTTGCCGTTAGTCTTGAAGCGCCGCAATACCCGGCAGGACGCGCCCTTCAAGGAACTCCAGCGACGCGCCGCCACCGGTAGAAACGTGATCCATGCGCTCGGCAAGCTCAAACTTATTGGCCGCCGCAACCGAGTCGCCGCCGCCGACGATGGTGGTGCCGCTACACTCGGCGACCGCTTTTGCGATCTCGAGCGTGCCGCCGGCGAACGCGTCGAACTCGAACACGCCCATCGGGCCGTTCCAGACTACCGTCTTGGCGTTGCCGATAATCTCCTTGAGCCGTGCGACCGTCTTCGGCCCGATATCCATACCGAGCTTGCCGGCGGGAACGTCAACCGAATCCACCGCCTCGGGCGTTGCGTTTTCACCGAACTCCGACGCCACAATGTGGTCGAGCGGAAGTACAATCTCGACGCCCTTTTTCTCGGCCGCCTCCAACAACGCCTTTGCGGTGTCTAGGTAGTCTTCCTCCAGCATCGAGTTACCGATCTCGTGGCCCTGCGCCTTGAGAAAGGTGTAGGCCATACCGCCGCCGATGATCAAGGTTCGGCAGTTCGGCAGTAGGCTCTCCAGCACCCCGATCTTGGACGACACCTTCGCGCCGCCGATAATTGCTACCATCGGTTGCTGCGGATCCTTCAAAACCGGCTCAAAGAAGCGAACTTCCTTCTCGATGAGAAACCCGGCGTAGGACGGCAGGTGATGCGCAACGCCCTCGGTGGAAGCGTGAGCGCGGTGCGCCGAGCCGAACGCGTCGTTCACGTAGAGATCGGCGAGCGCTGCGAGCTTCTTAGAGAACTCAGCATCGTTGTCGGTCTCTTCTTTGTAAAAGCGCACGTTCTCGAGCATCAAAACATCGCCCTGCCCGAGCGCGCCGACCATCTGCTCAACCTCCGGGCCTACAACGTCCGGGGCCATTTTGACCGGCCGCCCAAGCAGCTCGGAGAGCCGCTCGGCGGTCGGTTTCAGGCTGAACTCCGGAGCGCGTTGGCCTTTCGGCCGCCCTAAGTGACTCATGAGAATCACCGAGGAGGCGTTGTTCTTCAGCAGATGCTCGATGGTGGGTAACGCCGCCTTGATACGGGTGTCGTCGGTCACCGCCCCGTCCTTCAACGGCACGTTGAAATCTACCCGCACCAGCACCTTTTTGCCGCTTACCTCGGCATTCGTGATACTTCTTACCGCCATACTGCGCTCCTTATGTTGCCTATACCAGCTTCTTCGCGAGATCCACAACGCGGTACGAATAGCCCCACTCGTTGTCGTACCACGCGAGAACCTTCACCTTGTTGCCGATCACCATCGTGCTCTGCGCGTCAAAGATCGAGGACGCCGGGTGATGGATGATATCGGCCGACACGATTGGGTCCTCGGTATACTCGAGAACACCCTTCATTGGGCCCTCGGCGGCGGCCTTCATCGCGGCGTTGATCTCTTCCGTGGTTGCCGGTTTCTTGAGGTCTGCCACAAGGTCTACCAAGGAACCGGTGGGGGTGGGTACGCGAACCGCGATGCCGTCGAGCTTGCCTTTCAGGTCCGGCATTACTTTCCCCACCGCCTTGGCTGCTCCGGTAGTGGTGGGGATCTGGCTTACCGCGCAGGAGCGCGCGCGGCGCAGATCCGAGTGCGGACCGTCGAGAATAACCTGGTCGTTGGTGTAGGCATGAATGGTGGTCATAAAACCGTTTTCAATGCCCCAGTTGTCGTGCAGCACCTTGGCGACCGGTGCGAGACAGTTGGTGGTACAGGACGCGTTCGAGACGCAGACGTCTTCCGGCTTGAGGTCTTCGTCGTTGACGCCGAGTACGACCATGCGGTCGATCTCGTCCTTTGCCGGAACGGTGAGAACCACCTTCTTGGCAGGATACTTTGCGTTCTTGAGGTGATCGCCGTAGCCGCCTTTGGGGCTTTCCTTGGAGCGAAACACGCCGGTGGACTCAACCACTACATCCGGGCTGTCGCCCCACGGGATATCGATCGGGCTTTTTTCGGCCGAGACGCGATACTTCTTGCCGTCGACAATAAGGTGCGTATCGTCATGCTCAACCTTTCCCGGATAGCGTCCCTGCGTTGAGTCGTACTTCAGAAGATGCGCCAAGGTGGCGTTATCGGTAAGGTCGTTGATGCCGACCACATCGACCCCTTCTTCAAGCGCGATTCTAAATACCATTCTACCGATACGGCCGAATCCGTTAATAGCTAGCTTCATTACTTCCTCCTCGTAATTCCTTGCTTCATATTAGCCTACGCGCCCTACGATACAAAGAAAGACGTGCCGATGTCAACGCAACGCGGCCTATTGAGCGAAGATTAATTGATTTGCGGTATCGATATTATTGTATCGAGCGAATGCGGCGGTACAGTGGAGGGAACATTCGCACCGTTTCGGACGCCTCAGTCAGATCGCGCTCCAAGAGTACCGTGTCGCCGAGGTTGATCGTGTCGACGAAATCTCGCCTTCTAATCTCGCCCTCGGCGATCATGTCGTCGACCGAGGTCACCAGGAAACTCCCGACGCGGTCGTCGCGGTCGTACAGAT
>SLBH01000227.1 GCA_007126415.1 Spirochaetales bacterium | reverse complement strand
CCGGACCGTGGGCCGCCGCCTGCCGGCCCGGACCCGCCGCGGGCCGGTCCGCCGCGAGCAGGAGCACCGCCGGAGCCGCGGTCTGAGCTCGGCCGCTCGCCGGAGCGTGCACCGTACCCGCCGCCGCCGGTCGACCGTCCGCCTCGTGCGCTTGAGTCGTCGTCTCGAGGCGTTTGTCGTGCTTGTGGGGCCGAGCCCCCGCGAGATTGGCCTTCGGCGCGCTCTCCACGCTCCTCGGAGCGCGGCGCGCCTCCGGCTTGTTCGCCGCCGCCGGCTGCGGGCTGCTCGGTTCGCGGCTGTTCGGCAGCCGGACCGGTAGCGTCTCCGCCGCGAGCCGCTGCGCCGCCGGGGCTGTCGGTCTCTTGTGGTGTGCGTTGGACGGAAGCGGAATCGGACTCGGTCGACGCTTGGGCCGCAGACTTGGGCTTACGCTTGACGACTACCCGAACCTTCTTCTTCTCGGGCTTCTCGCCCGTTGGGCCGGATTTCTCGGCCTGCGGTTGTTCTTTCTTATGCTTAATCAGCGTTGCCTTCGGCTTTTGTTCTTTCTTTTCCTGGTCTTCCGCCATAACACACCTTTCTCTATGCGCGTCTCATCTCACGACGAGACTCCTTCGTCTTCATCATCATCGTCTTGCTCGATGACCTCAACACTGTCGGAGATGATCTCTCGAATCTGAGCGACATCGTCCTCATCGAGCCCTTCAATGCGGCGCAGATCGGCCTCCTCGAGACCGAGGAGGTCTACAATATCGACGACCCCGTGACGCTCGAGCGCCGTGACGATCTTGTCCGAGATGTTGGGTAGCTCCCCGATCTCGGTGATCTCCTGTTCCTCAGCCTCATCATCCGGTTGCTCAATCTCTGCAGCGGGCTCGGCCTCCGCTTCCGGCTCATCGTCTTCGAGCGATACCCCGGCCTCCGCCGCTTCGCGCTCGGCCGCAGCGATGCGTTCGCGCGCTCGCTCCGAGGCGGTCTTGGGCGCGGGCTCCTCGGGCTCCGGTTCGGCCTCGGCCTCGGTCTCATCCTCCGAAGCGAGTTCGGCGCCTTCCTCGCCTTCGATGATCTCGATGTTGTCGGCCACAATCTGCTGCACCAGCTCAACGTCCTCGTTCGACAGCGCCTCGACTTCTTTGAGTCCGCTTTCGCCGAGCGCCACGAGATCCTCGATCATCTCGACGCCTTGTTCCTTCAGCGCCTCTACTACGTGTTCCGGAATATCGGGGAGCTCCGCGACGGTGGTGATCTCGTCTTCCTCACCGTCGTAATCGCCGAACAACTGCGAAACCGCCCGTTTCGACCCGGCGACAACGTCCATCTCGCCAAACTGAGCCTCGGTCTTGACGTCGATATTCCAGTCGGCGAGGCGGTTCGCGAGGCGCACGTTCAGTCCTTGCTTCCCGATCGCGAGCGAGAGTTGAGACTCCGGCACGATCGCGAGCGCTTGCTTCTTACCCTCATCGAGGATCACAACCTGCGAGACCTCGGCGGGAGACAGCGCGTTGCGGATGAACTCCGGCACATTGGTGTCGAACTTGAGAATGTCGATCTTCTCGCCTTCGAGCTCGCGTACGATTGCTTGAATGCGGACACCGCGCATACCGACACAGGCGCCGACGGGATCAACGTCCTCCCTGTTGGAGTACACCGCGATTTTGGTGCGGTACCCCGGCTCGCGGACGATCTTGTAGACCTCAACCGTTTTATCGTAGATCTCGGGCACCTCGAGCTCAAACACGCGCCTTACGAACTCGGTGTGGGTACGCGACAACACAATCTGCAAACCGGTCGCGGCCTTGTTCACTTCGTAGATCAAAGCCTTGATGCGGTCGTTGGGGCGGTATACCTCTCGCGGCGACTGATAGCGCTTCGGAAGGATGCCTTCGGTCTTCCCGAGGTCGACAAAAATATTGCCGTTGCGTTCGCGCTGATAGTAGCCGATGATCATCTCGCCGACTTTGTCCTTGAACTCGGAGTACAAGGTGTCTTTTTGGATCTCGCGCAAGGTTTGCTTGGCGCGCTGCTTGGCGCTTTGAATCGCGGTGCGGTCAAATTCTTGCGGGTTGACTTCGATCAGAAGCTCGTCGCCGACCTCGCATTCATCGTTCAGCTCGAGCGCTTCCTCGAGCTCTATCTCGGTGACCGGATCGTAGACGTCCTCGACAATGCGCTTCTGTGCAAACAGCGTTACATCGCCTTCCTCGTCCCCAAACCGAACCACCGCGTTATCGGAGTTTCCGAACGTCTTCTTATACGCCGCCAGCAGAAACTCCTCGATTGTGCGGTGGATCAACTCCTCCGAGATCCCCTTATCTTGCGCGAGCCCCCGGATCGCATCGCTGAGTGCCGAGCTCATGTTGCCTACCTTACCTCCCGGAAATCATCGAGCTTTGCCTTTCGAATCTCGGCAAAAGCCAACCGACGAATACCGTCTTCAGTTTCAATGCTGCAGGATTCTTCATCGACCCCACGAAGCACACCGCTTACCCACTCTTCTCCGGAGCTTAGCAACACGCGTACCCTTTTGCCGGCGAAGATCGCATACTCTCGGTGGTCTTTGAGCGTGCGGTCTAAGCCGGGAGAGCTCACCTGTAGGTGAACATCCCGTGCATCCCGCCACAGCTCGATACGCGGAAGGATTGTGCGGTGGATATCGGCGCACGCGTCTAAGTCGACTCCCGCTGTCCGATAGACCGTAACCACCACATGAAAGCCGTCCTTCAACTCGGACGCCTTCAGCTCCACAAGGCAAAACCCTAAACCGTCAATGACCGGCTCGATCTCACGCCGGAGCTCTTGTTCAATTCTACTCATAACATCACCGGTCATGCAAGGCCTTCCTTTGGATGGCCTACAGTTCGCCTCACGTCGCCCGAGCAAAAAAAAGGAGTCCGTTCGGCGTTGAACGACTCCCTCGTACGGGCAGAGGCGTGAGTGTCGCGGTAGCGTACCAAGAGAGCCGCCACTGTGTCAACTACCGCAAGCTCGACCGCAAGCTCGGTCAAGCTCGATGATCACGATCTCATCGGACCATCAGCGAAACCACCTCCACCCGGCCCGCTCCGGCGGCAATCAACAACTCGGCGCAGGCCGACGCGGTGGCGCCGGTGGTAATCACGTCGTCGAGCAGCACGACAGACCCGGCCGCGGGCACGCCAACCTTCGTGGCTTTCGCTGCAGCGACACGATACTGCAACGCAGCCTGCGCGAAGCGGTCGTGTCGCCCAAGCTGCTTCTGCGAGGCCTTGCCGCGGGCGCGTGTCAGAGCGCGCACAACCGGAATCGCGTAGCTCCGGCGGAGCCTCCTCGCGATTACCTCGATCTGGTCCCATCCGCGCCTGGCTCGTGACCGCCGCTGAGCGGGAACCGGTACCACGGCCGCCGTTGAACGCTGCTGTAGGCGACCGTGATACAGCAGCGCCGCGAACAGCTCCGCAAGCGGCTTGTGATTCTCAAATTTATAAAGCCACAACAGTTTGCGCGCGAGTCCGCGGTACTCAAACAAAGCGTACGCCTCCGAAAACGCGAACTCGGTTGCCCGACACCCGGCGCACAGCTCGTGCTCGGAGATTAAGGTTCTGCTGCAGCGGCTACAGCGACTGTTGTGGCCGGTGTGGCCGGTGTGGCTGGTGTGGCTGTAGGGCGCGCAAGCGGGTCCGGGCTCGGCCGCCGCGATCGGCAGCAACTCATCGAGCAAGCGTCTCAGGCAGCTCGAGCAGACCCCGGCGTATCGCGCCGCCGCCGCGACTCCGAGTAGCCGAGTGTCCTCGCTTTCGCGGGACTCGCGGGATCCGACGCCTTCGCCGCACGCCACGCAAGCGGCATCGAAACAACACTCGTTTAGCACTCGCCCCACGCGCGCAACCGCACGCAGCCCCTGTTTACACGACGGCATTGCACCCCCTACTAGTTAATACCGGGACCGGTTTCACCACGCTTCGCTTTCGCTCAAATTTGCGGGCGTTTTCAGCTGCTGAGCTTTCGTACTTAGTGCTCTAAACGGGCCTGATTGGTTTGACCGCGTTCCAACGCGCGGCGTATATTATCACGCAATGGAGCAGTACGATTACTTGATTGCCGGCGGGGGCGCCGCCGGGCTGAGTCTCGTCTACCATCTTCTCAACAGCCCCCTCGCAGACGCGCGCATCGCGATTATTGACAAAGATCCGAAGCGGAGTAACGACAGAACCTGGTGCTTCTGGACCGACGGCGAGTTTGTGCTCGAGCCGGTGATCAAACATCGGTGGACCAAGATGGAGTTCGTAAGCCGCTCCTACTCCGACGGCTATGACCTCACTCCCTATCGCTACTGCATGATCCCGGGGATCGAGTTCTATAACTACATGCACGAGCTCATCGAACGCAGCCCAAACGTCACGTTTCTGCATGGCTTGGTAGAGGAGACGCGTGATACCGAGGACGGCGCGGAGCTTGTCGTCGACGGGCTCACCCTGCGGGGGCGTTACTTGTTCGATAGTCTCATTATCCCGGAGCAGTTTGAGGTCGATACTCGGCGCTACCATTTCATTAAGCAGCACTTTCTCGGATGGTTTATCGAGACCGATGTCGACTGCTTCGATCCGGAGGCGATTCGCTTCTTTGATTTCCGTGTGCCGCAGCACGGTGTGATGCGCTTCATTTACATTCTCCCGTTTTCACGCCGCAGTGCACTCGTGGAGTACACGCTGTTCTCGGCCGAGCTCCTTTCGCAGGAAGAGTACGAGCGCGAGCTGCGAGCCTATATCGAGGAAACGCTCGGAATACATACCTACCGTATTCTCGAGGACGAGCGCGGTGTCATCCCGATGACCGACCAGCCGTTTCCCCGACGGGGCGGGCGGCATATTCTCTACACCGGCACCAAAGGGGGCCGCGTGAAGGCCTCGAGCGGATTCGCGTTTCACCGCATTCAGCACGACTCAGCGGCGATCGTAGCCTCGCTCGAGCGCCACGGGCACCCATTTGCGCTGCCGCGAACATCGCAGCGGTATCGACTGCTCGACACGATGCTGCTGCAGATTTTGTATCGCCGCGGTGAGCTAAGCGAGGAGGTATTCACGCGCTTGTTCAAGCGCAATCCGCTCGATCGCGTGCTTCGCTTCCTCAACGAGGAAACCTCGCTGATAGAGGATCTCAAGCTCATGGCGAGCGTCCCGTGGACGCCGTTCATCCGCGCGTATATTCGCTTGAAGCTCCTGGGGCCGTAACCGATGGGCGCACTCGCCGAGCTCACGCCGATAACGGCGACTCTCTTTGCGCTATGGCTTCTGACGATGATCTCGCTCCCGATTGTACGACGCGTTTGGGGTGTCGCCGGCGAGCCCGCCGCGATATCGCTCGGAGTTGTGCTGCAGAGTCTCCTGGTGAGCGCGTTGTTGGTTGGACACTGGGGGGTGCTGCGAGGCCTTGCGACCGCAGCCGGTGTAGTACTGCTGGCGTGGCTCGTTGAGTTCAGCGGATCGCAAACCGGGTATCCGTTCGGCGGGTACGTCTACACCGAGCGGCTACGCCCGCAGCTGGCGCACGTTCCGGTCGCGGTCCCGCTCGCCTGGCTTATGATGCTCCCGCCGTCCTGGGCCGTTGCGGAGGCGGTGCTCGGCACGAGCTCCGGGCCCGCGTTCGTCTTGCTGGCCGCGGCCGCGTTCACCGCTTGGGACCTCTTCCTTGATCCGCAGATGGTGACATGGGGCTTCTGGCGCTGGGAGCAACGCGGGGGCTACTTCGGCGTGCCGCTCTCGAACTATCTCGGATGGTTTGTGGTGGCGGCGCTGATGACCGCAGTCCTGCAACCGCCGACAATGCCGGTCTACGCGTTGCTCGTGATCTACGGGGTAACCTGGATTCTCCAAACAATCGCGCAGGTGGTGTTCTGGAATCTTCGAGGTCCGGGAATGATCGGCGCGCTCGCTATGGGAGCCGCGGTTGCCGTTGCGGTCATACGGCTCACCGCGTAGCGCCGACCCTCGGCGCCCTCATCGGCGACCGGGCGCGATCTGCTCCTGCCATTTCGCAAGCAGATTAAGCGCATCGAGCGGGGTGATCCCTTCGAGCTTGAGGTTCTCGAGTTCGCTGACGAGCATATCGCCGGGGTCAAACAACTCCGACTGCGAGCGCGAGCTCGTGCGCGACTCATGTGAGGTGCTCGGCGGCGATCCGGCCCCGGTTTCGGTTACCGCGGCAGCCGCCGGGTGGCCGAGTGCGCCGTCCTGCATCAACTCGTAAGCTCGCCGAAGCACCTCGTCCGGTAGGCCCGCGATTCGCGCAACCTGCACGCCGTACGACTGACTCGAAGGCCCCGGCCTCACGCGCTTGAGAAACACAACCTCGCCGTCTTGCTCGGCGACGGCGAGCGAGAGGTTGAAGACGCTCTCCTCGCGCAGCTCGGTAAGCTCGTGAAAATGAGTCGCGAAAAGGGTGCGCGGCCGAGCGCGCTCGGCGAGGAACTCCGAGACCGCCCACGCGATCGCGAGACCGTCGCGAGTGCTCGTCCCCCTTCCGACCTCGTCCATGATCACGAGGCTCCGCGAACTGGTGTTTCGCAGAATGTTCGCGGTCTCGTTCATCTCAACCAAGAACGTCGATTCGCCGCGCGCGAGGTTATCGGCCGCGCCCACGCGACAGAAAATGCGATCGACCAGTCCGATCTCGGCCTCCTCGGCCGGTACAAAGCTGCCGGCTTGCGCGAGCAGCACAATCAGCGCGGTTTGCCGCAGAAAGGTGGACTTACCGGCCATGTTCGGCCCGGTTATCAAAGCGAAACTCTTCCCGTCTGCACCGAGCGTGAGGTCGTTCGGGACAAACTCTCCGGCCGGCAGGTACGCCTCCACCACCGGATGACGGCCGTTGGTTATCTCGAGCTCGGTACCCTCGTTGAGGCGCGGCCGCGTGTACCCGCGTCGCGTTGCGGTGAACGCGAGCGACTGCACGCAGTCGCGGTGCGCGAGCGCGTCGGCGAGCGCGTACAGGAGATCGAGCTGCTCGGCGAGCTCACCGCGTAGCGCAAGAAACAGGCTTCGCTCGAGCGCCACAATGCGCTCGCCCGCGGAGTTAAGCGCGTCCTCCAGCTCCCCGAGCCGCTCGGTAGTGAAGCGCTCGGCGTTCGCGAGGCTCTGCCGGCGGATGAAGTACTCGGGAACCGCGCCAAGATTACTCTTGGTAAGTTCGAAGTAGTATCCGAGCACACGGTTGTGCCGCAAGCGCAGGACGTTGATACCGGTACGCTCGCGCTCCTCTTGAAGGTAGCGGTCGAGCACCGTCTTGCTGTTGTCCCGCAGCTCACGCAACTCATCGAGCTCGCCGCTCCACCCGTCGCGCATCATGTTCCCTTCGCTGAGCAGGATCGAGGGTTCGTCGAGCAGAGCCAACTGCAGCCGCTCCCGCATAGCCGCGGCCTTCTCGCGGTTATCGCCTGAGAGTACCGCATCGGTATCCCCGAGCGTATCCACGAGAACGCGGTCGAGCTGTAACGCGGCGCCGAGGGTGTTACGAATCGCCACCAGGTCCTTGGCGTGCGCGCGCTCAACCGCAACCCGTGCAGCCAGGCGCTCGAGGTCCAGTACCGCCGAGAGTTGCTCGCGCACCCGTTGCAGCAGCAGCTGGTTGTGATACAGCCGCTCCACAGCATCTTGGCGTGCGGTGATCGCGCTGAGATCCTTCAGCGGGTATAGTAGCCAGGTTCGAAGCCGGCGCGCTCCCATCGCGGTGCAGGTATCGGACACCACCGACCACAGCGTATGCGACGGGCTACGGTCGAGCATGTTACGCGTGAGCTCAAGATTGCGCTGCGTCGTTTCATCGAGCACCACGTACTCGTTGTCGCGATACCACACCACATCGCGCAGCTGCGGTAACGAGCTCTTGAGATTGTCACGCGCATACTCGAGCAGCACGCCCACCGATGCCAACACCGGCGAGCCGGGATCGATATCGAAGCCCTTGAGATTCACAACACCGAGGGTTTCGCACAGATCGCGCTCGGCGGCCTCGAGATCGAACGCCCAATCGGGATACCGATTGACAAGGCCGCCTTCGAACAGCTCCTCGCCGTACGGCAGACGCTCGAGGAGACTCTCCTGCAGCAGCACTTCGCGTGGCTGAAGGCGCGCTACCTCGCGCCGCACGTACTCTTCAACGCGCTCAATCGGACAGTCGGTAAGACGTAACCGGCCGGTCGCGAGGTCTATGTACCCGATCGAAACGGTCTCGCGAGCCGCCGCGATCGCGAGCAGGTAGTTCGCCGCGCCCGCCTCGAGATAATCCTCCTCGGTTACGGTACCCGGCGTGATCACCTCGGTCACTTCACGCTCGGCGAGCCCTTTGCCGCCTT